>CAZSIO010000016.1:0-12204 GCA_964606865.1 uncultured Sideroxydans sp. | reverse complement strand
ACCGCACCGTGGATGACCGGGGCGAGGTGACTTCTTTCCAGGCGCTTTCGACCGCACTGTCCGCCACGGTGGGGCTGGGCAATATTGCCGGTGTGGCGATCGCCATCTCCATTGGCGGGCCGGGCGCGACGTTCTGGATGATTGTTGCAGGACTGCTCGGCATGAGCACCAAATTCACCGAAGCCAGCCTTGCCCAGATGTACCGCCGGGTGCGTCCGGATGGCCGCATCATGGGCGGCGCGATGGAATATCTGTCTATCGGTCTGGCCGAGCAGGGCGCCCCCCGGCTGGGCAAGACATTGGCGATCCTGTTTGCCCTGTTCACCATCTTGGGTTCGTTCGGTGCGGGCAGCGCGTTCCAGGTCAGCCAGTCGATGGGGGCGGTGCAGGCGCAGATTCCCTTCTTCCAGGAAACACCCATCGCCTATGGCTTGCTGATGGCGCTCGCCATCGGGCTGGTCATCATTGGCGGTTTGCGCCGCATCGCGCATGTCGCCGAAGCGGTGGTGCCGACCATGGTCATCATCTATGTAGGCGCCTGCATCTGGATCATCGCCAGCAATGCGGCACTGGTGCCGGAGGCCTTGGGCAAGATCGTGCTGGAAGCCTTTTCGCCCATCGCGGTGGCGGGCGGCATGGTGGGCGCGCTGGTACAGGGCTTCAAGCGCGCCGCCTTTTCGTCCGAAGCGGGCTTGGGTTCGGCCGCGATTGCGCACTCCACCGCCTCGGTGAAGTATCCGGTGCGCCAGGGACTGGTCGCGCTATACGAGCCGTTCATCGACACCGTGCTGATCTGCACCATGACCGCGCTGGTGATCGTCATCACCGGGGTTTATAACGCGCCGGAATACGAAACCATCCGCGCGGCGAGCCAGGGTGCGACGCTCACCTCGATGGCATTCGCGACCGTTTCCGACTGGTTCCCCGCCATCCTCGCTCTGTCCGTGGTGTTGTTCGCCTACAGCACGGCGATCTCGTGGTCGTATTACGGCGAACGCTGCTGGGTGTATGTGTTCGGCGAACGCTACTCGATTCTGTACAAGGCGATTTTCATCGGCTTTGTGGTCGTCGCGTCGGTGGCGAGCGCTTCCAATCTGCTGGATTTCACCGACCTGCTGGTGCTGTCGATGGCTTTCCCCAATCTGGTCGGCTTGTACGTGTTGAGCGGCAAGGTGAAAAATGCGCTGGCCGAATATGAGACGCGACTTGCCAGCGGAGAATTGGATCGGGAAGTGCTGATCAGGAAATAGCTTGCAGCAGTAATTTCGTCGCCAGCCCGAGCAGCAGCACGGCAAATAATTTGCGCAGCAGTGCAACATCGAGGCGATGCGCTGTCCTGGCGCCGAGCGGCGCAGTGATGACGCTGGCGAGTGCGGCCCAGAGCAGGGCGGGCAGATAGACAAAGCCGAGATGGGTGGCAGGCAGCCCCTCGCTGTGCATCCCGATGACGATGTAGCCCAGCGTGCCGCCGACTGCGATCGGAAAGCCGATTGCCGCGGCCGTGCCGATGGCGCGCCGCAGCGGCAGGTTGCACCAGATCAGGAAAGGAATGACGACCGTCCCGCCGCCGATCGAGACCAGACTGCTCAACCATCCCGTGAAAGTTCCGCACGCACCCATGCCGAGTGGGCCGGGCAGGGTGCGCTGGGGATGCGGTTGGATGTCGAGCAGAATCTGTGTCGCGGCAAAATAGACGAATAGCGCGAAGAAAATCGTCAGGAATTGCGCTGAGAACACTGCTGCCGACGCGGCACCGAGCGCGGTGCCGAGCAGGATGCCGGGCGTGATGCGGCGGACGACCGGCCATTCCACGGCGCCATGCTGGTGGTGCTTGCGCAGGCTGGCGAGCGAAGTGAACAGAATGGTTGCCATGCTGGTGCCGAGTGCCAGGTGCATCAAATGTTCGGGCGGAAAGGATTGCGCCTCGAACAGCCAATACAGCACTGGGACAAGCAACGTTCCCCCGCCAATCCCGAACAGGCCGCCGAGGAAGCCTGCAAGAGCACCCAGCATGAGATAGGCGGCGACCGCTTCCACTAGGAACTTGCCAGTCGCGAAGTGATGAACTTCCACTCCGCCGGATCCAGCGGAGTGATGGACAGGCGATTGCCGCGCTGCAAGGTGCGCAGGTTCTCCAGTTCGGGATGGCGTTTCAGTTCTGCGAGGGAAATGAGCGCGATCTTCTTCACCAGTTTCACGTCCACATTGAACCAGCGCGGCGTCTCTTGCGTGGCTTTTTCGTCGAAGTATTTGTTCTTCCTGTCGAACTGCGTGGCATCCGGATAGGCAGGGCTCGCCACTTGGGCGATACCGGCGATGCCCGGCTCTTTGCAGTTGGAATGGTAGAACAGCACGCCGTCGCCGATGCGCATCTGGTCGCGCATGAAGTTGCGCGCCTGATAGTTGCGCACGCCGTACCAGGCCACCGTCTGGTCTTTCATCGCAGCCAGATCGTCGATGCTGCAATCGGAGGGTTCGGATTTCATCAGCCAGTAGCGCATCATTCAACTCCGCAAAAGAAAAGTGCGACCCTGAAGATCGCACTGAAATTAAAGTCCCCCGCCTGTGCCGTTGACTCAATATCTTGAACCTGGGTTCAAGTGGGTCGGTTCCCGGCCACATCAGGTGCATCCGCAAGGGACACTCACAACAGTGGTTAAAGTGGGGCGCAACCTAAGCGTTAGCTCATTGGTTCAAAGAATGATGAATCTGACGAACACTGCAGGGGACACGGTCTGATTCTAGAACAACTCATCCTGCTCTGCCAGCGTTGCGTCGATGATTTTCTGCATCGCCTGGGTTCTGTGCTTGAACGCGGCAAGGTCAAAGCCGCCGCCCAGGCGGGTGGTCAACAATTCGTGCGCGATGTTGAGCGCCGCCATGATGGCGATGCGCTCGACCGAGGCGATCTTGCCCGCGTCGCGGATCTCGCGCATCTTCTGGTCCAGATAGGCAACCGCATCCAGCAATTCAGCGCGCTCGTCCGGCGGACAGGCGACTCGGAATTCGCGGTCGAGGATGTTCACATCGATAAAACTGGTGTTGGCTGGGCTCATGCGGATTCTGCGGGAAGATGTTCGAGGATTTTTTCGATCCGCTGCGCGGCCTGGTTCAGCTTGTCCTGGTTTTTTCTTTGTTCGCTGACCGCCGCCGCGACGTGCTGGCGCAATTGCAGATTCTCCGCGCGCAGGCGCTGTGCCAGTTGCACGAGTTGTGTCAACTTCTGTTCGAGGGTGTCAAGTTCGCTTTGCATGGGCGAACTATAGATTTTAAATCCCTGTTAAGTCAATCGATAACGGGATGTTTTGCAAGTGAATTGGAATTATTGGAGCGGTCTGACATGGCGCCGGATGGCGGCCGGTCTGCTACAATCCGCGCCGCTTCAAGGTGCAGCGAGGTAAAAACCTCGCAGTTAAACGGGAAACAGGTGCGGAAATATTCCAATACCTGTGCTGCCCCCGCAACGGTAAGCCAGTGTGGGACTGTCAATATGCCACTGTGCGCAAGCATGGGAAGGCGACAGTTCAAGACTGGCGAGCCCGGATACCGGCCTTGGGCGTTTGGAAGTCATGTGAACCTATTGCGCGAACGGATTGCCGCGTTGCGCGGTGCTCGCAATCCTCATGTACCAAAAGTACATTGCGGTTGCTGCGCTCCGTGCGCCTTGCACTCAGTCCGCTCATAACGGTTCACATACCTTCCAACGGTTCAGGAAATGCGCGTGGGGCGCATGGATGCCCGTTTTCACAGGTTCATTCTTTCTTCCCGCCGCTTTCCTGATTTTGTTCAATGTTCCAACGGGGACGATTGGAACGTATTCAGGGAAAATTCAAATGAAACAAAAATTATTTTTTGCCGCACTGTTCTGTGCGGTTACTCCATTGGTCTATGCGGCAACCGAGAGTTTGGATGAAGTGGTGGTCACGGCGATGAGATTTTCAGCCGCACTGGAAAGCGCATCGGTGAATGTCATAGTGATTACCGCGGAGGATATCGAGAAAAGTGCCGCTAAAACATTGCCAGCCTTGCTGGCACAGCATGCTGGAATTCAGGTACGCAGCAATGATGGCACATCGGATATGGCAATCGACTTGCGCGGATTTGGCATGACCGGAAATCAGAACACCCTGGTACTGTTAGACGGACAGCAGCTCAATGATATTGAGCTGACCTCAATACGCTGGTCGGCAATTCCTCTCGCCTCAATAGAGCGCATTGAAATCATGAATGGCAGTGGTGCTGTGCTTTATGGTGGCGGCGCAACTGGCGGCACGATCAATATCATTACCAAGCACCCCAGCAAGGAAATGCGCGGCAACGCGAGCGTGGGCTTGGGAAGCTACGATGCCAAGGAATGGCAACTCGCATTTTCCGGTTCGAGTGATCGTGTTGGAATGCGTGTCACGGCCAGCGGTTTGGACTCGTCCAACTATCGCGCCAATAACCACATCGCACAAAACAATCTGGAAGCGGATTTGCGTACCGACGCAGGGCATGGCGAGGCCATCCTTAAATTTGGTGCAGATAATCAAAATCTTCGTTATCCCGGTAATCGTGTGGTCAATCCAGGCGCGGGTGTTAATGAGTTGGTGACTGACCCAAGCGGGACTTCGACCCCGCTGGATTATGGCAAGCGTGATGGTGTGCATGCTAGCCTTGGAACCAGTCAGCATCTCGATTTTGGACAGTTGGCAGGAGAGCTTTCATATCGAAGCAAGAAGCAGCAGGCATTTTTTGCAGCGTTCGGTGGTAGCTATTTAGAGACGGATCTCAATCTGCTCTCCTTTACACCCCGCGTGAAAATCCCTTATCAACTTGGCGGTTCCGGCAATGAGCTGATCGTCGGCGCGGATCTCGCCGATTGGGATTACGATTCACGTCGTTCGAGCAGCCCAGCCAGTATTGGCACCCCGACTACGCATCTCTTGGCGAAGCAGTCCAATCGTGCGCTGTATGTGCAAAACACAGCACAGCTTGGCGCTGATACCAAGTTGACATTGGGCGCTCGTTCACAACATGTTGACTATCAAGCCCACGATGCTGTTAACACCGCTGCTTACGCGTCGGGTACCCAAGGACGTGTGGTGGATGCTTATGAAATCGGACTGCGCCATAGCTTGAATCAGGACTTGTCGTTGTTTGGGCGCATCGGCCGCAGCTTTAGAGTAGCGACAGTAGATGAAATTTTCGATCAGTACGGCGGGCTGCTGTTTGATTCAAAAATCACTCTGCTGGAACCGCAGACTTCCCAAGATAACGAAGTGGGTGTCAACTACAAGGGTGCGAGCAGCAAGGTACGGGCAGTGCTGTTTCAGATGAACTTGAACAACGAAATCCATTACAACGCGATTACTTTCACCAACATGAATCTGTCGCCGACGCGCCGTTATGGGCTGGAATTGGAAGGTGCCCATAACTACACCGATGCGCTCGATGTCGCTGCGGCCTATAGCTATACGGTGGCGAAATTCCGTGAGGGTACTTATGGTGGCACGAACGTGTCGGGAAAAAATATTCCATTGGTGCCACGTCAAAAGCTCACGCTCTCTTCTGCCTGGAAAATGTCCGAAAAAACCACGCTGAGCGGCAACGCGAACCATGTGGGGCAGCAACACTTCGACAATGACCAAGCCAACACATTCAGTCAGAAGATGCCGGCTTACACCACGGTAGATGTGAAGCTATCTCACCGTGAGGGATCATGGTTGGTGGCTGCTGCGGTGAATAACTTGTTCAACAGGCAATATTTCACTTACGGTGTGGCGAGCACGGCCACGCCTGGCAAATATAACGCTTATCCGATGCAGGAACGCAGCCTTGCGCTGAACGCGAGTTACCAGTTTTAGTATTTTCGTAGCGATGCCCCTGTTACAAGGGTAAGGCTGGCTGTCGCCTGCCCCTGCCTTTTCTGTTAAAGTTCCCGCTGCTATTTTGTCTGCGGGAACGCATAAGGAGACAACATGAAAATCTTGCAAAATCAAACGGTGTGGATTGCAGCAGCACTGCTGTCACTGATGGCGGCGACCCGCTACAACCATTTCGGATCATCAATGGCTTTGCCCGACGCCTCATATGCGGTGTTCTTTCTGGCCGGGCTTTATCTCGGTCGCGTGCGCGGGGCGCTGGCGTTGCTCGCTTTGCTGCTGCTGGAGGCCGCGCTGGTCGATTTCTACGCGATCAATTTTCGTGAGATCAGCGCCTATTGCGTCACCTCGGCATATGCCTTTCTGGTGTTCGCCTATGGCGCGCTGTGGTTTGTCGGGCGCTGGTATGCCGCACGTCATGCGGTGAGCGGCAAGGGCGTGCTCGGTCTGATGCTGGCGGCGGCAGTGGCGGGGAGCGCGGCGTTCGTCATCGCCAACGTGAGTTTCTATCTGCTGGCGGGCTACTTCGAGCAGATGAGCGTGGTGCAATACGTGGCCAGCGTCGCCCAGTACTATTTGCCCTACGTTGCGGTGATGATGTTCTATGTCGGGCTGGCGTTCGCTGTGCAGGTACTGGCACGGACCTTCGGCAAACCGCAGCAGGAAACCGATGCGGTCTGATTTCGCGCGCATCACCCTCTCGTGCAGATGACCAGTTCTCAGCTTTACCTGCGCCTGCTGCGCTACGTCAGGCCGTATTGGCAGGCGTTTTCCGTCTCGATCCTTGGCATGGTGGTGGCGGCGGCGACCGAGCCGCTGTTACCCGCGCTGCTCAAGCCTTTCCTCGACGGTACTTTCGTGCACAAGGACGATCTGGTGATGCGCTGGGCGCCGGTGTTCATTCTGGGGATCTTTTTCGTGCGCGGACTGGCCGGTTTTTTCGGTTCCTATGCCATTCATTGGGTCGGCAACAAGGTGGTGATGGACCTGCGCGCCGAGATGTTCGGCAAGTTGATGACGCTGCCGACGCGCTACTTCGACGATCACGCCACCGGCCTGCTCATCTCCAAGCTGACCTACGATGTAAACAACGTGACGGCGGCGGCGACCAGTGTGGTGACCATCGTTATCCGTGACACCATCATTATCCTCGGCCTGCTTGGCTGGCTGTTCTATCTCGACTGGAAACTGACCCTGATCTCGCTCACCATCGCGCCGGTCGTCGCCGCAATCATCCAGACTATCAACCGCCGGCTGCGCAATGCCAGCCGCGACACGCAACAGGCGATGGGCAGCATCACCCAGGTCATCGAGGAAAGCGTGACCGCGCACAAGGTGGTCAAGCTGTTTGGTGGTCAGGAATACGAACAACAGCGCTTCAATACCGAGATCAACTGGGTGCGCCGCTACGTGATGAAGCAGGCGGCGGCAGCCGTGGCCAACGTGCCGCTGGTACAGATGGTGGCGGCGGTCGCCCTGTCTTTCGTGATCTATCTCGCCATCGGGCAAGCCGGAAGCGACGCCACCACCGTGGGCGGATTCCTCTCATTTGTGGCGGCGATGCTGATGCTCACTTCGCCGCTCAAGCGTATTACCAGTATCACTGAATTCATCCAGCGCGGGCTGGCAGCAGCAGAAAGCGTGTTCGACCTGCTCGACAGCGAAAGCGAGAACGATCGCGGCACGAAGCAATTGGGCCGAGTGCACGGCGCAATCCGTCTCGAACATGTCGGCTTCACCTACGGTCGCGACGGCCGCATGGCGTTGCAGGATATCGATCTGGACATTCCGGCGGGGCAGGTAGTGGCGCTGGTTGGCGCTTCCGGCAGCGGCAAAAGCACGCTGGCGAATCTGGTGCCGCGCTTTTACGAATTGGGCAGTGGGCGCATTCTGATCGACGGGCAGGATGTGCGCGAGGTGACGCTGGCCAGCCTGCGCGCCAACATTGCGTTGGTCAGCCAGGAAGTGGTGCTGTTCAACGACACCATCGCGGCCAACATCGCCTACGGCCAGATGCGCGAAGTGCCGGAAGCGGAGATCGTGGCAGCGGCGACGGCGGCGCATGCGATGGAATTCATCCAGGACATGCCGCAAGGACTGGATACGCTGGTTGGCGAAAAGGGCGTGCGCCTGTCCGGCGGTCAGCGCCAGCGCATCGCCATCGCCCGCGCGATCCTGAAAGATGCGCCCATCCTGATTCTGGACGAGGCGACCTCCGCACTGGACAGCGAATCCGAGCGGCATGTGCAGGCGGCGCTGGAAGTGTTGATGCGTGGGCGCACCTCCGACACGTTACCGACGAAGCCGGCCGATTGCGGGAGGAGGTGCGATGCGCTCGCTCCCGCACCAGAGGGCTCCGCCCCACCGTGTCGCGAGCGCACGACCCTGGTCATCGCCCACCGCCTGTCCACCATTGAAAAGGCTGACCGTATCGTCGTACTGCAAAAGGGGCAGATTGCAGAAGCGGGTACTCACGCCGAGCTGCTCGCCAAGGGCGGGGTGTACGCGCAGTTGCATCGCACCCAATTTAGAAGCAATGAAACTGAAGGTGAAAAAAACCCACCAATCAGTTGACAGTTGTTCCGCTTCTGGCAAAATCCATACCCAAGCATTTCTCTCAACCTTTCAACCCCGCTTAATTTCAGGAGATCATCATGGCCGTACTCGTAGGCAAGCAAGCACCCGATATCAACGCTGTCGCCGTCATGGGCAACAACGAGATCAACGAATCCTTCAACCTGAAGAAGCACATCAGCGGCAAGTATGCGGTGGTGTTTTTCTACCCGCTGGATTTCACCTTTGTCTGTCCGTCCGAGATCATCGCGTTTGATCACCGCCTGGATGAATTCAAGAAGCGCAACGTCGAAGTGATCGGCGTTTCCATCGACTCCCACTTCACTCACCTCGCCTGGAAGAACACGCCGGTGAACAACGGCGGCATCGGCCAGGTGCGCTACCCGCTGGTCGCCGACATCAAGCACGAGGTGTGCAAGGCCTACGACGTGGAAGCCGACGGCGGCGTGGCTTATCGCGGCTCGTTCCTGATCGACCGTTCCGGCCTGGTGCGCCACCAGGTGGTGAATGACCTGCCGCTGGGACGCAACATCGACGAGATGATCCGCATGGTCGATGCCCTGCAATTCAACGAAGAGCACGGCGAAGTCTGCCCGGCCGGCTGGAGCAAGGGCAAGGCCGGCATGGGTGCTTCGACCGAAGGCGTGGCGAAATACCTGGCGGCACACGCGCAAGAACTGTAAGCAATTTGTTTCATCTGAAAAAGGCTCCTGCGGGAGCCTTTTTTCATGGCCGCCCCGGATTGCGCATGCATTAAAATGCGCCGCATCGTTGCCCAGGAGACTCTGCATGCTGATCTGGTTCGTCGCGCTCTATCTGCTGTTCTCGGTCGGGGTCGGTGTCTATGCGGCGCGGCGTGTGCACACCTCGCGCGATTTCGTGGTGGCGGGGCGCAACCTGCCGTTGCCCGTGGTCACCGCCACGGTGTTCGCCACCTGGTTCGGCGCGGAGACGGTGCTCGGCATCTCCGCCACCTTCGTGCAGGAAGGACTGGGCGGCGTGGTCGCCGACCCGTTCGGTGCCAGCCTCTGCCTGATCCTCGCCGGATTATTCTTTGCGCCGCTGCTGTACCGCATGAATCTGCTGACCATCGGCGACTATTACCGCGCCCGCTACAACCGCACGGTGGAGCTCATCATGTCGATGTGCATCATGCTGTCCTATCTCGGCTGGGTGTCGGCACAGGTGGTGGCGCTGGGGCTGGTGTTCAACGTGGTCAGCAATGGCGTGGTCACGCCGCAGGCCGGTATGGTCATCGGCATCGCCGTGGTGCTGGCCTACACTTTGATTGGCGGCATGTGGTCGGTGGCGCTGCTCGACTTTGTGCAGATGACCATCATCATGACCGCGCTGCTGTTGATCGCCGTGCTGATCGGCGAGCAGGCGGGCGGGGCGGGGAATGTGGTGATGCAGGCGCAGGCGGCAGGCAAACTGCAACTGTTCCCACAGGGCGGCGGCATGGAAGCATGGATTCCGTTTGTCGGCGCCGCGGTGACGATGATGCTGGGCTCCATCCCGCAGCAGGACGTGTTCCAGCGCATCACTTCCGCGAAGAGTGAAAAGATTGCAGTACGCGGTGCGGTGGCCGGCGGCGTGCTGTATTTTGCCTTTGCTTTCATCCCGATGTTCCTGGCCTACGCGGCCATGCTGATCGATCCGCAATTTTTTGGCGAATTGGCCGGGCGCGATTCGCAAATGGTCCTGCCCAGCCTGATCCTGAACCACACCCCGCTCATCGCGCAGGTGTTCTTCTTCGGTGCGCTGCTGTCCGCCATTATGAGCACCGCCTCGGCCACGCTGCTGGCACCGTCGGTGATGTTCACCGAGAACATCCTCAAGCATTTTGTCTTCAGTGAAATGAGCGACAAGCAAATGTTGCGCACCATGCGCATCATTCTGCTGACGTTTGGCATCCTCGTGCTGTGGTTCGCGCTCAACTCGGAATCGAGTATTTTTCATATGGTGGAGAACGCCTACAAGGTCACCCTGGTCGGCGCCTTCGTGCCGCTGGTGTTTGGCCTGTATTGGCGGCGCGCCAACAATCAGGGGGCGCTCCTTTCAATCTTGCTGGGATTGGGTTCGTGGTTGCTGCTGGAGCTGTTGCAGCCCGATACCTACTGGCCGCCGCAACTGGTTGGGTTGTTGATGAGCGTGGCCGGGATGCTGCTCGGATCGACGCTGCCCACTCTGCATGGCAAATCAATTCCTGCGCATCGACGCTTCCCCGGCTAAACTGTCACACGGTTGTCATATTTCTTTCATACCATCATCGCATATTGAAAACAGGGATGGAGCACAGTATGGCGACAGCAACGATTCTGCTGGTGGAGGATGAACCGGCGATCCAGGAATTACTGGCATTCAACGTGGAGCAATGCGGCTTCCGCGCGGTCAAGGCACTGGATGCGGAAGCGGCGCAGGCACAGATCAAGCAGGCACTGCCCGACTTGATCCTGCTAGACTGGATGCTGCCCGGCAGTTCCGGCGTCGAACTGGCGCGCCGCCTGCGTGCCGATGCGCGCACCCGCGACATTCCCATCATCATGCTGACCGCGCGCGGCGAGGAACGCGACAAGATACAGGGGCTGGAAGCGGGTGCTGACGACTACATCACCAAGCCCTTTTCGCCGCGTGAATTGATGGCGCGCATCCGCGCCGTGTTGCGCCGGCGCACGCCGCAGATGAGCGAAGAGCTGGTCAGCATCGGCGGCATCGAGTTGTCGCCGGCCACCCACCGCATCAGCGCCAAGGGCGCCAACATCGAGTTGGGGCCGACCGAGTTCCGTCTGCTGCATTTTTTCATGACCCACATCGAGCGCGTGTATAGCCGGGCACAACTGCTGGATCAGGTGTGGGGCGACCATGTGTTCGTGGAAGAGCGCACGGTGGATGTGCATATCCGCCGCCTGCGCCAGGCGCTGGAGGCCTCCGGTCTGGAGGGGCTGGTGCAGACGGTGCGCGGCAGCGGCTATCGCTTTTCCGCGCAGTGATCTGATGGCGCTGCCGTGGGAGCAGCGCCATTCATCGCGTGATACAGCAAGCCAAGTCTGATACAAGCCGTGTTCCGTTACCGGGCACTTTTTCTGGGATAATCCGCCCGTCCCTTCCTTTAACCGGATCAGCATCGTGAGCGATTTCTGGCAGCGTGCGCTTTTCTATCCCTTCTTTCTGCTGCTTTTTTCTCTCCTGCTCTGGGCGATTTTCGGTCCATTGGTGGCGGTGCTGGCGGTTGCCGTCGGTCTGGCGTGGCGGCTGTTGCAACATCTGCGTAGCCTGATTGCACTCCTGCGCTGGCTTGGGGCACCGGAAGAGAGTGTCATGCCTGAAGGTTCCGGTTTGTGGGAAGACGCGTTTTCACGCCTCTACCAGATGATGCGGGTCAATCGCCAGCAGCGCACACAACACATTGCCGCCTTGCAGCAGATGGAACAGGCGACCGCCGCCCTGCCTGAGGGCGTGGTGATACTGGATGAGGCCGATCGCATCGAGTGGTGCAACCCGCTGGCCGAGGCACATTTCGGCCTCACTAGCGCGTTCGATATTGGCCAGCAGATCACCTATCTGGCGCGGCAACCCGAATTCGTCGCATATCTGGCGGCGCGCGGTGCAGGAGGCCAGGCGCTGATCCTGCGCGGCACGCGCCAGGACGACATCACGCTGTCGATCAAGCTGATCGCATATGGTGAAGGCAAGCGCCTGCTGATCAGCCGCGACATCACCCAACTGGAGCGGATCGAGACCATGCGCCGCGATTTCGTGGCCAATG
>CAZSIO010000015.1:0-13630 GCA_964606865.1 uncultured Sideroxydans sp. | reverse complement strand
CCGTATCCGTAGTTTTTACATCAATTCAGAATGTCAGTCCGACAGGCTGCTAGTGAGAGGAACTTTAAAAATGCATATTTTGGTAATGGGTGGAGCGGGCTTTATCGGTTCGCACAGTGTTGAGGCATTGCTGGCCGACGGGGCACAAGTCCGGGTGCTGGATAATTTCACTTCGGGGAAGCGCGGCAATCTTGCGGCGCTTCCAAATCTGCAGATCGTGGAGGGCGACATCCGCGATGCGGAAGCGGTCGATCAGGCGATGGTCGGCATCACGCATGTGCTGCATCTGGCGGCGCAAGTGTCGGTACCTGCATCGGTTGCAGATCCGGTCGGTTCCAGCCAGCATAACCTGCGCGGTTTTTTGAATGTACTCGATGCTGCGCGCCGAGCCGGTGTGCAACGTTTCGTTTATGCCTCCAGTGCGGCAGTCTACGGCGCGCCGGAAAAACTGCCGCTGGATGAGACTTCGCCAGTCGCGCCGTTATCTCCCTACGGCCTGGAAAAATACATCAACGATCAATATGCGGCGCTATACCGCCAGCTGTACCAGCTATCCTCGTTGGGGCTGCGCTACTTCAATGTCTACGGCCCGCGCCAGGATCCGGCCTCGCCCTATGCGGGCGTGATCAGTCGCTTCGCCTCGGCAATGACAAATGGCGACACCTTGCGCGTGTTCGGCGACGGCGGGCAGACGCGCGATTTCATCTTCGTGAAGGATGTGGCGCAACTCAACATGCGTGCGCTGAAGAGCGATGCAGACGGGGTGTGCAATATCGCGACCGGGCATAGCGTGACGCTGCTGGAGCTGATCGAAACACTGGCGCAATGCGCGGCCTGCACGCCGCAGATCCGTCACGAAGCGCCCGCATCCGGTGATATTCGCCATTCCAGCGCAACACCGCGCAAGATGTTCGAGCAACTCAATCCGCCTGCCATGACAAAACTGGCCGATGGTCTGAAACAACTCTTAGAAGCATCGGCGTGAGTTATTCGAAATCAAACTTTTCCTGGTGTAGATGGGCCGTTTTTCATGTGCTGATGCTGATGTCCGCATTGGCGTTTGCCTCGCAGCCGAGTATCGCCATGTTCTACGGGGCGAATTTGCCGTGGGACGAGCTGCATGCTTTCGATGTGGTCGTAGTGGAGCCGCTGCACGTTCCCGACCCCAAATTGCATGCCGACGCCCGGACTACGCTCTTCGCTTATGTGGCGGTGGGTGAAGTTTCGCCCGAGCGCGCCTATCTGAAGGCGATTCCCGCTGCCTGGAAGTTGGAGCAGAACAGCGACTGGGGCAGTGTCGTGCTGGATCAGTCGCAACCCGCGTGGCCGGTGTTCTTCGCGGAGCGCGTCATCAAACCGTTGTGGGAAGCGGGCTATCGCGGATTCTTTCTGGATACGCTCGATTCCTACCATCTCTTTACCAAGACGCCTGCGGAAAAAGCCCGGCAGGAAGCGGGGCTGGTCGCGGTAATCCGCGAGTTGAAAAAACGCTACCCGCAAGCAAAACTGATCTTCAATCGGGGCTTTGAGATCCTGCCGCAGGTGCATCGGGAGGTCTATGCCGTGGCGGCCGAATCGCTGTTCCGGCGCTGGAATGCCGCGCAACAGGAGTATGTTGCGGTACCACCGAATGATCGCGAATGGTTGTTGGGACAATTGAACCACATTCATCAGAAATACCGGCTGCCGGTGTTGTCCATTGATTATGTGCCGCCCGGTCAGCGCGATCTGGCGCGTGCAACGGCGGCAAAGATAAGCGATCTGGGATTCGTTCCGTGGGTGACGAATCCCCAATTGGATATGCTCGGCGTGGGCGAGATCGAAGTGATGCCGCGCAAGGTGCTGATGATCCACAACACCGCGAATACCGAATACGACCTGATCAATACCAACGTGCAGCACTACGCCACGATGCCGCTGAATTATCTGGGATACAGCGCCGAGTATCTGGACGCGCGCCGCCCGTTGCCTGCAGAACAGCTGACCGGGCGCTACGCGGGGATCGTCGTCTGGTTGGATCAGGCCACAGGCAGGGAAGGGGCTGCATTGCGTGCCTGGCTGACGCAGCAAAGAAAAGTCGGAGTGCCTATCGTTATCTTGGGGGATGGCGCGTTCTTGTTCGAGAGCGTCGATGCGGAACAATTCGGCCTGAAATATTCAAAATCAGCCAATGGGCGCATGCGCTTGCATGTTGAGCAACGCGATGCGCTGCTCGGCTTCGAAGTGCAACCGGCACTCGACCGCGCCGCTTTCTTCCCTTTGCGGGCGCGGGATGCAAATGTATTGCTAACACTGGCCAACGAACTCAACGAGACGCAGGACGCGATAGCGCTAACCGCCTGGGGCGGCTATGCGCTCAATCCGCACGTGCTGGTCGAATTGCCCAGCATGTTGGACAACGGCAAGGCGGGGAATACTTCCAGAAACCTGCGCTGGGTGATCAACCCGATAGAATTCTTGCGCCGTGCGCTGCAGTTGCCGGAGATGCCGGTGCCGGATGTGACCACGGAAAGCGGCAGGCGCATGCTGATGGTGCACATGGATGGCGACGGATTCGCCAACAAGGGAGAGTTCTCCGGCTCGCCATATGGCGCGGAAGTGTTGCTCGATCAGATACTGAAGAAATATCCCCTGCCGATGACGATGTCTGTCATTCAGGGTGAGATCGCTACGAACGGCCTCTATCCGGCGCAGTCCGCCGCGCTGGAAGGCATCGCGCGCGAGATATTCGCTTTGCCTCACGTTGAGATCGCCAGCCATTCTTTCTCGCACCCCTTCCAGTGGAGAAAAGCGGTCGCCAATCCGGACGAAGAGGGCTATCGCCTCAAGCTGAAGAATTACGATTTCGATCTGCGGCAAGAGATAACGGGTTCGATCAACTATATCGAAACGAGATTGGCACCGCCCGGCAAGAAAGTGAAAGTCTTTTTGTGGACAGGCGACTGCAATGTCGGCAGCGATGCAATGGGGATTGCCGCGCAGGCTGGTGTAGCGAGCATGAACGGCGGGGAAACCACCATCACGCGCAGTTTCCCCACGCTGACGCTGGTCGCCCCGCTGGGTGTCAGCAAGGACAGGCAGTTCCAGGTCTACGCCCCCAACCAGAACGAGAACGTCTACACCAATGACTGGCAGGGCCCATTCTATGGTTACGAACGTGTCATCGAAACGTTCGAGATGACCGGCACCCCCTATCGTCTGAAGCCTGTCGATATCTATTTCCATACCTATTCCGCCAGCAAGCCCGCTTCGCTCAAAGCTTTGGATCGCGTGTTCAAGTGGGCGCTGGCGCAGCCGCTCACGCCGGTGCATATTTCCGATTACGTGCGTCAAGTACAGGACTTCAATCACCTGGTGGTGGCGCGCTCGCGCGATGGTTGGCTGGTGCGCGGCGATGGCAATTTGCGCGAACTGCGCGCACCGTTGTCGCTCGGTCAGCCGGTCATCGAAGCGGGCAGTGCCGTGGTCGGATTCAATCGCTCCGAGAACCGGCAATATCTGCATCTTGGCGATAGCGAAGCCAGTATCCGCTTTGCGCCCGCCGCGACTTCCGCGCCCTATTTGGTTTCAGCCAATGCGCGCATCGCGCATGCGTCTTCCGGCGAGACGGCGGACGGCAATACACTCAATCTGGCTTTGAGCGGACAAGTGCCACTGCAATTCGATCTGTCCATGGGGGCACGCTGTAGCGTGCACGCCGACGACCGGGCGATACGGGCGGACTCGATACGTAACGGCATCAGCCATTTCTCCACGCGTACCCATGTCATCGACGAGCTACGAATTCACTGCCCGCGCTAAGCAGGCTCGCGTGCGGCCGAAGCTGATGTCCTCGTGGACATTGGCGGGATTTGCCATGATGGTGATGATCACGCTGGCGATGATCTTCCACAAGCAGGATTTGCTGCATCAGGCATCGCAGCAAAAGCTGGGCGATATGCTGGCCGTCAACTATCTGAGCAATCTGCTGAAAGCCGACCCCGGGAGTCTGGAGCTGCGCGTGTTGCTGGCCGAGCACCGGATATTCCTGCGCGAGTCAGACGGCATACAAGAACTGCTCGATCCGGTGATTCGCAGCCAATCCGTCGCATGGCGGGCAAAAGGCATGTTGCTGGAATATAAAGGCCTGACCAGCCGCTTTGCGATGAGCGCACCCGGCTCCGCGCAACGCGCGGAGCTACGCCGCCGCGAAATGCTTATGCAGCTGCACCGCTTGCAGTGGCCGTTGCCGACCTTGATCTATCTGGCCGGACAGGCGGATCAATTGGGTGAGAATGGTGTCGGCACTTTGTTATACCAGCGCATAGCCGACTCATCGGCGCGCATGTCCGCAGATGGTTTTGCCGCCAAGGCATATCAGGTGTTGGGCGAAGGCGATTACCAATTGTCGGCGCACCTGTATTTCATCGCGCGTCACAAGGCTGTGACACGCGCCATGCAGCGTGAATATTTCCTGGCGGGCATCCATGCGCTGATCTCGGGCAACTTGCTGGCACAGGCGATGCGAGGCATAGATCGCCATGCGGGTGTGCTGGAAAGCGATCCCAAAACGCTTTACGAGTTGATCAAGGCCGCGCGCGCAGCGAACGATCAGCCGCGTGCGGTTCGTTATGCAAAAAAACTATTGAACATCGCGGGAGTGACAGGGTCGGTGTTGGCTTGGTTGCAGCAGGTCGATCTGAGCTGGCTCGGCATTGCAAATGCGGATGCGGCCGAGCAGATGCCGCAGGTTGTTTCGCCCAGGATGCGCCCCTACGTTAAGAAGGATTATGAGCTGGCCTATCAAGTGTTCATCGAAAACCGCAATCTGGAAGAAGCGTACCAGGTGGCGGCCGCCGCCGTCCGCCAGTCTCCTGCAGAAGCGGTGTGGCACCTGCGACTGGCACAGGTCGCGGAATGGACAGAGCGTCCTAAAGAATCTTTGCGCGAGTGGCGCTGGTCGCTTCGGCATCACGAGACGATGGAATCGCTCAGTGGCGTGTTGCGGCTGGCACCTTCCCTGAATGAATTCGATGCGTTGCTCAATGCATGGAAGCGGGTGGCGACCATGCAGGAGATGGATGCCGCGCAGTGGGAAAACATGGCCGCATTGTTCGAGCTGACAGGACGCCAGCGCGAAGGAATACGCTTTTTCGAGCAGCGTTACGCAAGGGAGCATGAGCAATTGCAATTGGAGATCGCGGCACGTCTGGCCGAGCGCAGCAGGGACGACGATCTGGCCATCGCACTGTATGAGCGATTGCTGGCGCGGCATGGCAGCCATACCGAATCGCACATGAAACTCGCCAATCTGTATTTGCGCAAAGGGCAGTACCGCAAAGCCTATGACTTGTTGCAGGCCAACCGCAGCAACGTGAAAGAAGACGATGCCGCCTACTGGAAATTGCTGGCCATCCTGGCTTGGCAGCTCCAGCAGGATGCCGATGCCAAAGAAAGCTTCCTGCGTTTGGCCAAGGCGCGGAGCCTGGCGCGCGAGGATTTCAGTCGGTTGATCTATCTGCTGGATGATTCGCGGCGCGAACAGAAAGCGGTGCTCGCCGAACAGGCCTACCGCCTTTACGGCGGGCTCGACATGCTGCTGCTGGCGCTGGAACTGGGGGCGGAACGGGGCGACATGCCGGTGCAAAAGCGCCTGTTCAAACTTGCCGCCATGGATGCCCGCCTGGATGTGTCGGGCAACGCGCGCTTCTATCAATTGCGTGCGCAGTACCGGCTGACGGAAGGCGAGTTCGCGGCGGCGCGCAATGATTTCCACCGCTCAATCGGCATCGCACCCTACCAATTGGCCGAGGTGGAAAGCAGGCTCTGGTTTTTGATCAACAGCCATGACCTTGCCGGTTTGCGCGCCATGTTGGCGCAAGTCATAGCGCGCGGAGATCAAGATAATCCTGCCTTCTGGGGTGTATTGGCAGCTTCCTATCAGGCGCTGGATCAACCGTCGCGCGCTGTCGCTTATTACACCCGCCAATTCAGGCAGGGTGAACAGGATTTCCTGTGGCTGATGGGCTATGCCGATGCGCTGGAGCAGGTGCGGCAGGCGGGTATGGCAGCCCGCGTGCGGCGTCACGCATGGTTGCAAGCGCGCGCGGATATGGCCGACAAGTCGTCCGGGCAGCTGTACTCGCAGCAGATGCTGGCGGCAGCCCGGCTGGCTATGCAGAACGATCCCGGCGATGCCGCTGTGACACTGGTACGCGCGGTGCTGCGTCAGGATCGCCTACTTAAACGGGATCACGTGCAGCGGCGCAAGATTAACGGCATGTTTTTGGCGCTAAGCCTTTCGCTCAACGCGTACGACGAAGAGACGGAGCGCAGAGTGGGCGAGCTGGTATTGGGCTGGGCGGTTTCGCGGGAGCAATCGGCCAATGCCAAGGCTTGGCTGTGGCAGCGTTACGCGCGTTCGCTCGATCGCCCGTTGTGGGCGGAGGCATTGATAGCCGCGACGGAGCAAGACACGGATCATCTCGCCGCGTTGCTGGATGAGCAGGGCGAAGGCCTGTCTCTGGCGGCGCGCCACGATGCGGCGAATACAGTCGGGCGTTTCGGCGAGGCACAGTCCATCATCTTTCAAGGCATGGCGGACGATCCCGATAGCGACGAAAAACATCAGCGCTTATCCGAAGACATGCTGGCTGCCGCGAGCGAACTCGATGTCGGATGGCGCGCCGAAAAGATCGGCGGCCTGCATCGCAGGGTTCAGACAGTCAGCGTCGAGATGCCGCTTGCGCACGCTTTGCGCATGAGGGTCGAATATCGCAAGACGCAGCAAAGCAACGACGAGCCGACGAGCTTCGGCGTCACGCCGCAGGTAGAGCGCGTGACGGGGCTGTCGCTCAAATACCGCAGCGCAATTGGCGATTCCGCGTTCGTGCTGCGGCGCAGGAACGAATACGCCGACACGACAGAATTGCATATGACCCACGCGATGAAGATCGCTCCGCGCCTGCACTTGCAACTGGGGGCGCAATTCAATGCCGCCGCCGATGAGTCCAACCTGCTGCAACTGTTCGGCATGCGCGATCAGTTTGCGGCCAAAATGCTCTACACATTCAGTAAGCGCGAATATCTGCAAGTGGAATCGGCATGGGCAAACTATCGCACGCAGGCCGGTGCGCAGATGGGCGGCGGCAAACGTCTTGCATGGGAGCTCGGCTATCGTGCGCGCACTGAATACCCGGATCTGAATATGCGCGTGAACGGTACGCACACCCGTTTCGACCATAGCGCGATCAGTGCTTTGGCCTTGCCCGGGGATGCCAACGTCTACGGCGTATGCGGCGGATTCGGCGATGGCGTGCGGATATCCTATACGCGGGCTTGGCGGCCTTACGCGGATGTGTGCGCCACGCATAATGCTGTCAGCGGTCGAGGATATAATGCGACGCTTGGTTTTGCGGGCGCAGTCATCGGCCACGATCAGTTTTCTTTTACATTGCGGCAAGAGCGCGGCGGGGCGAACCTCATCAATGGCTTGAGCCACGAATTTGCGTTGAATTACCGCCGATATTTTGATTGAACGAGATTTCCATTCGCAACTTAGACCAGGAGAACACTATGAAGATATTTAAATTTGGCATTTTGCTGGCACTGTCCATGCTCTCATCCTGTGCGGTGCTGGACCGGTCGGCCGCTACGGCACCGCTGGAGCCGAACGCAAAATGGGCATTGCTGCCTATCGTCAATCACACCGAGGTGCCGCAGGCGGGCTTGCGCGCGGAAGCGATCACTGAAGTGTTGTTGCGCGCGGAAGGTGTCGGCAACCTGCAACGCTATCCGGCGCTGCTCAACCAGGACAGCCTGTTTGAACCCGCGGAACGCAAAGTGGTGGATGAGGCGCTGGCTTGGGCGCGCGATCAGGGCGTGCGCTATGCGGTGACAGGCGCGGTGGAAGAGTGGCATTACAAAGTCGGTATCGACGGCGAGCCGGCGGTCGGCATGACCTTGCATATCATCGACCTCAAGGATGGCGCGCGTGTTGTGTGGAGCTCGGCAGCCAGCAAGAGCGGCTGGAGTCGCGAGGCGTTGAGCGGGGTGGCGCAGAAGCTGATCAAGGACATGTTGTCCGAGGCACCGTTAAAGTGATCATTCCGTGAATAACAGCAACGCAACCGACATCTTTATCGAGCGCTTCCACAGGGTGGTGGCGCCGCTGCGCCAGCACCGGCTGGTGTGGCTGGAGACCGCGTTCATCACGCTGTGTGCGGTCGTGGTGGGCATACTCTTTCAGCATGACAACCCGTTTCAGGTGCGCGGCGAGTTCCCGTGGATATGGTTGGCACCGGTATTGGTTTCGCTGCGCTATGGCGTGGCACCGGGCTTCGTGTCGTCGCTGCTGCTGATCGGTATATGGCAGTTGATGGATTACCTGTCGGAGACGCATGAGGCTTTCCCCGAGCAGTTCTTTTTGGGCGGTTTGATCCTGGTGCTGGTGTGTGGAGAGTTCAGCGCGGCATGGAGCACGCGCTTGCGCCGGGCGGAAGAGACCAACCAGTATTTGGACGAGCGTCTGAGTCGCATCACTTTGCGCCATCTGTTGTTGCGCCTTTCGCACGACCGCATGGAGCAGGAGATACTCACTAAGCCGATTACGCTGCGCGATGCATTGGGGAGCCTGCGCCAGCTGACGGTTGAACAAAACGCTACCCGGCTGCCCGCAGCGGGACTGTTGGTGCAGCTGTTGACGCAATACTGTCAGCTGGAATCGGCCGCTATCTTCATGCCGGCCGAGGGCGGGGGATATGAGCGCGTCTACGCGGTGGGCGAGCCGCCGGCATTGTCGGCTGACGATCCCTTGCTGCACTATGCGCTGGAGAAAAAGACCTTATCTCACCTGCAGATCGAGAGTGTGGCGGAAGGATCGTTGGCATCGCCTTATCTGGTGGTTGCGCCTATCCAGACCAGCGAGAAGGCCATATTGGGCGTGCTCGTGATTGAACGTATGCCGTTCCTGGCGTTGAATAAGGAAAATCTGCAAATGCTATCGGTGATGCTGGGTTACTACGCGGATTGCGTGAATGACGCCGAGAGTACGCGCCGGTTCAAGGCGGAGCTGCCCGGTGCACCGGCGGATTTTGCCGCCGAGTTCTCCCGCCTGCTGCACTTGCAGCGGGACTTCGGTATCAACAGTTACATCGTTGCCCTGCCTTTTGATAATGACGAACAGGGCCGTCAGGCGGCCGCCAACTTGACCCGCATCCGGCGCGGACTGGATGTCGCTTGGCAAGTCAATGTCGGCGAACGTATCTGGACGGTGAACCTGATGCCTTTGGCGAACGGGGCGGCTGTGGAAGGCTATTTGCTCCGCATCGAGAGTATGCTGCAGGACTATATCCAGATTGGACTGGAAGAGTATCGTTTGACGCCGATTCGCATCGGTTTGGACGAAGCAGATCCGCTGGCGTCCCTGAAGAACATTCTGGAGGCCAGAGCGTGAACAGGGTACTGTTGGTGGCGCTGGCACTGGTATTGGCGCTGGCACTGGAGATATCCGCCTTGGCGCTGCTGTGGCTGGTTGGCAACCAGGATCGGGTACTGGTCGGATTCCTGATGCAGCATGCGGCGGCCACTGTGCTGTGGGTGGGCGGCGGCTGGTACTTCATGCCGCAGAAGTTCCGTCATCCACGTTGGCCGATGTTGCTGCTCTTGTTCAACGTCGCGTTCTTTATGTCCGTACTGGGCGGCATCGGAATTTTAGCGACCGTGTGGCTCGCAGGTTATCGTCGGCGCGAAAAGGTCGCGCATCCGTTCAGCAAGCTGGTGCTCCCGGAGTTTGTCCTGTCGCTACGCGAGCCGGAGATGAAGTTCAGCCAGGGCGCGATCAAATCCCGTTTGGCGCACGCATCCATTCCCACCGCCCGGCGTTTGCAATCGCTGCTGGCATTGCAGGGGATTCCGGCGCGTATTTCCAACCCCTTGCTGCATGGCATGCTGGGCGATTCGGCGGAGGACATCCGACTGGTCTCCTACGGACTGCTCGACAGCCGCGAAAAAAAAATCACCGCGCAGATACATCGCGAACTGAGCAACCTGCGCGGCGCGCAGAGCAAGGACATGCAATTGATCGGGCACAAACAACTGGCCGAACTGTATTGGGAGATGGTCTATGCCGGGTTGGCGCAGGGCGATCTGCGCATCCACTCGCTGAATCAGGCTATGAGCCACGCGGATGCCGCTTTGCAAATCGCAGAACGCGATACCGGCATGCTGTTTCTCAAGGGGCACATCCTGCACGAATTGAAAAATCAGGAAGCGGCGCAACAGATGCTGGAACTGGCAATGGAATATGGATTTCCTGAATTGCGCGCATTGCCATACGTTGTCGAGATTTATTTTGAGCGCGGCGATTATTCTGCCGTGCAGCACAAGCTGTCGCGTATCTCTGCTTCGCCGATCACACCGATGATGAAGAACGCGATCAACTTCTGGGTGCTTCAGCCCGAAGCGTACTCCCCGGTCTTGTCGAAAGAACCTGCAATATGAATTTTCCGCGTGCTGAAAGTGCTGACATCGGTCTGCTTCTGGAAGGTACTTTCCCCTATGTTTCGGGCGGCGTATCGAGCTGGGTCAATCAGATCATCCGTGGTTTCCCGCAGTACAAGTTCGCGCTGATATTCATCGGTAGCCAGCCAGATGATTACGGCGATATCAAATATTCGCTACCGGACAATGTCGTGCATCTGGAAGTCCATTACCTGAACAATAAACAGGAAATGCCGCCCGTGCGTCCAATCAAAGGCGATGCCAAGGTGTTCGCCAACGTCCGCCACATGCATGAATGCTTCCGTTTTCCTGCAACGCACAAGGATGGTCTGGAGACATTCCGCAAACTCATTCCGGAGATGCGCGAAGGCGGCGGTGCGGGCCTGGACACTTTTTTGTATAGCGAGGAATCCTGGGCGTTCGTAAAAGAGAAATACCAGCAGCATTGCAGCGACCCGTCTTTCGTCGATTACTTCTGGACCGTGCGCTCCATGCACACGCCGGTGTGGATGCTGGCCGAGATCGCGCGCAACTTCATTCCGGTGCGCGCATTGCACACCGTCTCCACCGGCTATGCCGGTCTGCTTGGCGCGTTGCTCAAGGAGCGCACTGGCTGTCCTTTGATCCTGTCCGAGCACGGCATCTACACCAAGGAACGCAAGATCGATCTGTTTCAGGCGCAGTGGGTGCGCGACAACCGCAATGTGTTTCAGCGCGACCCGACCGAGATCAGCTATTTCCGCCAGCTGTGGATACGTTTCTTCCAGGCTTTGGGCACGCGCTGCTACGACAGTTCCGACCACATCGTGGCGCTGTTCGAGGCCAACCGTTTGCGCCAGGTTGAAGACGGAGCAGCAGCCGAGCGCACCTGCAACATTCCCAACGGCATCAACGTGCCGCGCTTCGCCGCCTTGCGCGCATTGCGCCCGGTGGCACCGCCTCCCGTGTTGTGTCTGATCGGACGTGTGGTGCCGATCAAGGACATCAAGACCTACATCCGCGCCATGCGCACTATCGTCAACCGCATGCCGCAAGCCGAGGGCTGGATCGCCGGGCCGGAAGACGAGGATCCCGACTATGTGAACGAATGCCGCGATCTGGTGGACGGTCTGGGGCTGAACGACAACGTGAAATTCCTCGGCTTCCAGCAGATGACCGAGTTGCTGCCCAAGGTCGGGCTGGGTGTGTTGAGTTCGATCAGCGAGGGGCTGCCGCTGGTGTTGCTGGAAGGCTTCGCTGCCGGGGTGCCCGCCGTCAGCACCGATGTCGGTTCCTGCCGTCAACTGGTGTACGGTTTGGGTGAGGAAGACCGGGCGCTGGGCGCGGCCGGGCGCATCGTGGGTATCGCCGATCCGCAGGCGCTGGCCGAGGCCGCTCTGGAACTGCTGACGGATGAAGCGGCGTGGCGCGCGGCAAGCGAAGCGGGCATCAAGCGCGTCGAGAAGTACTACACGCAGGAGCGGATGTTCGACAGCTATCGCGCGATCTACGAAGAGGCTTTGTCATGGCGGGCATAGGCTTCGAGCTGCGCAAACTGCTGGAAAAGGAAAGCTATTTCAGCTTGTTTCAGGCCTACGCCTACGCGGGCATCATCAGCTCGGGGCCGTGGGTGCTGTCCATCATCGGCATCCTGTTCGTCGGTTTCCTCAGCCTGGGCGTGGTGTATCCGCAGGTGGCCATCGTGCAGTTCCAGGTGTCGGTGACCTATCTCATCATGAGCTCGCTCATTCTCACCGGCTTCATCCAGCTCGGCTTCACCCGCTTCATCGCCGACAGCCTGTTCAAAGAACAGGAAAAGATCGTGTTGCCGAACTTCGCCGCCGTGTTGCTGCTGGTGACGACCATCAGCGGGCTGTGCGGCATGCTGGTTATCTATCTGTTCTTCAACGGTATGAGCGTGTCGTACCGGATGCTGATGTTGTCCGGCTTCGTCATTCTGTGCGCGATCTGGGTGGCGACCATCTTCCTGTCCGGCATGAAGCAGTACAAAGAGATCGTGCTCATGTTTGCCGTCGGCTATACCGTCACTGTGCTGGGTGCTTTGCTGCTGCGCGCGGAAGGGATGGAAGGCTTGCTGCTCGGTTTCGTTGTCGGCCATCTGGTGTTGCTGCTCGGCATGGTCGCGTTGATCCTGCGTGCCTTTCCGCTGAACACGGAAATCTTCGCGTTCGATTTTATGCGTCCCGGCGCGATGTACACCAGCCTGATCTGGTCGGGATTCCTGTACAACATGGCGGTGTGGGCGGACAAGCTGATCTTCTGGTTCTACCCGGACACCAGCCAGGCCATCATCGGACCGCTGCGCGCTTCGCTGATTTACGATTTCCCGATCTTTCTCGCCTACCTGGCGATCATTCCCGGCATGGCGGTGTTTCTGGTGCGCATCGAGACCGACTTCGTCGAGTATTACGACAAGTTCTACGAGGCCGTGCGCGAAGGCGGTTCGCTCGACCACATCATGAACATGCGCGACAACATGCTGTTCACCGTGCGCCAGGGATTGTTAGAGATCGTCAAGATCCAAGCCATCGCGGTGCTGCTGGTGTTCGTGCTGGGCGAGAAGCTGCTCACCTGGCTGGGCATCTCCACGCTGTATCTGCCCTTGCTGTATGTGGATGTGGTGGCGGCGGGCTTGCAGGTGGTGCTGCTCGGCGTGCTGAACATCCTCTTCTATTTGGACAAGCGCCACATCGTGGTGTTTCTGTGCACGATATTCCTGGTTTCGAATATCGCGTTGACTTCGCTGAGCCTCTACCTCGGGGCAAGCTTTTACGGCTACGGCTTCGCCTTGTCACTGTTAATCACCGTGCTGGCAGGGATGCAACTGCTCTCGCGCAAGCTGGAATTGCTGGAATACGAGACCTTCATGTTGCAATAAAAGTTTGGCAAACTATGCGCATCCCTCGGATCGCTTGTTAGCCTGTGGAGAATTGGCGCATTCAGGCAGTTCCGTGAAGCAGGAACCCGCCGAAGCGACTACTCAAGGGCTTGCCCTTGTTTAGCGCCGTAGGAATCTCCGGCATTCATGCCGGTGAGGACGTCAAATCCAAACTTGCCAGAATGAGCGACTTTCTCAATTTGGCAAACTGAACTCAACAGGCATGGCGCGACAAAGTGGGTAAGGCCATCCGCGCACGCGTGAGGAATGGCC
>CAZSIO010000014.1:0-15059 GCA_964606865.1 uncultured Sideroxydans sp. | reverse complement strand
GACCGGACCGCTCCAGAGAGATAACGACAAGATCAGGCAAGCCGTGCGTTTCATGGCGGGCATTGTCTCGCGCGCGGGCGAGACTGAAGGGGGGAAATGCGGCGGTTTTCCGCCACTAATCGGCGAATCGATTTGACCGCGGTCGGCCTAGGATGCGATCCATCAGCAAAGTCACAAAGCGGGAGAACCCAATGAGCGGCAGGATAGACGAGCTGTTCCAGTTCCATCAGACGGCATTGAATCTGCGCGCGGCGCGGCAGGAATTGCTGGCCTCGAATATCGCCAATGCCGACACGCCGAACTACAAGGCGCGCGACATCGATTTCGCCAGCGCGCTGCAGGGCGCGTTGCAGGGTGAGGGCGCCCGGTTGCCGCTGGCGGGCACCGCCGCCGCACACTTGCAGGGCGATGCCGGGGAAACGGTGATGGGCGCGCCGGTGCAATACCGCATTCCGACCCAGCCCAGCGCCGACGGCAACACGGTGGAGATGGATACGGAACGGGCACAGTTCGCCGACAACGCGTTGCGTTACGAGGTCAGTGTGCGCTTTATCTCGGACAAGGCCAGGGATGTGCTGACCGCATTGCAAGGCTAAGGTGAAACAATAGGGTGGGAGCGCAGCTGTGCTGCGCGATAGCGGATTCAAAGAAAAGCCATCGCCCGGCAAGCCGGGCTCCCACATGAGTTTCATCATCAGGGGTGGCTACTTGCCATGACCCTTAGGAGGAATCGATATGTCACTGTTCAATATTTTTAATATCGCAGGCTCGGCCATGGCGGCGCAGTCGCAACGCCTGAATGTGGTGGCGAGCAATCTGGCCAATGCGGAAAGCACCACCGGACCCGACGGCCAGCCGTACAAGGCGAAGCAAGTGGTCTTTGAAGCTGCGCCGGTGGCGGGACAGGTCGGGCAGGGGGTCAAAGTCAGCGCGGTGGTGGAAGATGCCGCGCCCATGCGCATGGTGTACGACCCCGCTCATCCGATGGCGAACGAACAGGGTTATGTCACCCTGCCGAACGTCAATCCGGTGGACGAAATGGTGAACATGATCTCCGCCTCGCGCTCGTACCAGAACAATGTGGATGTGCTCAACACCTCCAAGTCATTGCTGTTGAAAACCCTCACCATCGGACAATAAGGAGACGCATCATGGTTGCTTCGGTTCAGAACACGGCGAGCGCTTTTGCCGCACCCGCAAGTGAACAATCGCAGATCAAAGAGACAGAGGATCGTTTCCTGAAGTTACTGGTTACGCAGATGAAGAATCAGGACCCGCTCAATCCGATGGATAACGCGGAGGTCACTTCGCAGATGGCACAGCTCTCCACGGTGACCGGTATCGACAAACTGAACGCGACCGTGCAGTCGTTGAGCAGCAGCATGCTGGCGTCGCAGTCGTTGCAGGCGGTTTCCATGATCGGCCATCCGGTGCTGGTCACGGGCGATGGCATCGAGCTCGGCAACGGCAAGGCTTTCGCGGCAGTGGAACTGGCGCAGCCGGCGGATAAACTGACAGTCAGTATCAACGACGCATCCGGGCGCACTGTCCGCACCCTGCAACTCGGCGCGCAGGACAGCGGCATCGTCGACGTGGCGTGGGATGGCGTGACCGACAGCGGGACGGTCGCGCCGGACGGGAGTTACACCCTGCAAGCAGTCGCCGAGCTGGGGGGTGGCAAGCGTGACGCGGTGACGCTCGAATACGGTCTGGTCAACAGTGTGGCGCAGTCGCAAGGCGGTGTTACGGTCAATGTCGGCAAACTGGGCGATGTCAGCCTGACTGCCATCAAACAAATTTTGTAAGGAGAACGTCATGGGTTTCCAGCAAGGACTTTCCGGTCTCAACGCCGCCGCCAAGAATCTGGATGTGATCGGCAACAACGTTGCCAACGCCAGCACGGTCGGCTTCAAAGGCGCGCAAGCGCAATTCGCCGATATCTATGCCAGCACGGTCGGGGGAGGCAATCAGGTCGGTATCGGTACACGCGTGGCGACCGTCGCCCAGCAATTCACCCAGGGCAACATCACCACCACCAACAATTCGCTCGATATGGCGGTGAGCGGCAACGGCTTCTTCAGGTTGAGCGACAATGGCTCCATCACCTATTCGCGCAACGGCCAGTTCCAGATGGACAAGGGTGGCTATATCGTCAGTTCCCAAGGCTACAGGCTGACCGGATTTCTGCCCAATGCGCTGGGAGTGATCGTGGCGACCGCGCCTGCCGACTTGCAGATTTCGACCGCCGATTTATTGCCTAACGCGACCACTGCGGTCGCGGCCGGGCTGAATCTGGATTCACGGTCTGCCATCATTCCCGCAGTGCCGGCGTTCGATCCGAACAACGGTGCGACCTTCAACAATTCCACCTCGATGACGGTGTTCGACAGCTTGGGCAGCAGTCATGTGGCTTCGCTGTATTTTGCCAAGACGGCCACCAATGCATGGGACACCTATCTGACAGTGGATGGGGTCAATACGCAGGCGGCGAATGCGCCGTTGACGGCCATGACCTTTGGCACCAACGGGGTGTTGACGGCACCGGCTGCGCCCGTGACCTCGGCCGCATTCACCCCGGCCGGTGCGGGGGCGCAGACATTGAGCATCAATTTTGCTTCCACCTCGCAATTCGGCGGCATCTTCGGGGTGAACTCGCTGACGCAGGACGGTTATACCTCGGGTCGTCTGACCGGCTTCGCCACGGGCGCGGACGGGATGGTCACGGGGCGTTATTCCAACGGGCAGACCAAGACCCTGGGCCAAGTCGTATTGTCGAATTTCAGCAATCCGCAGGGATTGCAGCCTTTGGGTGGCAACAACTGGGCGGAGACGAGCACCTCCGGCACACCGTTGACCGGGGCCCCCGGCTCATCGAGTCTGGGCGTGTTGCAGACGTCGGCCGTGGAAGATTCCAACGTCGATCTGACCGCCGAACTGGTGAACATGATCACCGCGCAACGCGTGTATCAGGCCAATGCACAGACGGTGAAGACGCAGGATCAGGTGCTGCAGACGCTGGTGAACCTGCGTTGATTTTAGGAAGCAGGATTCAGGACGCAGGAGTCAGGGGAGGGTGACATGGACAGACTGATCTACACCGCGATGAGCGGCGCGACGCAGACGCTGCAACGGCAGGCATCGGTGGCGCAAAACCTGGCCAACGTCAATACCCCGGGATTTCGCGCCAGCATCGATGCCTTTCGCAGCGTGCCCCTGCAAGGGGAAGGGCTGCCCACCCGCACCTTTGTGGTCGATTCCACGGCAGGCACCGACTTCATGCCGGGCGTGATCCAGCAGACCGGGCGCGCGCTGGATGTCGCGCTGGACGGCCGCGGCTGGATCGCGGTGCAGGATGCCAACGGCAATGAAGCCTACACACGCAACGGCAGTTTGCAAATCCAGCCCAACGGCATTTTGCAGACCCGCAACGGGCTGACCGTGCTGGGCGATGCCGGACCGCTCACGATCCCCGAGGACACTGAAATCACCATTGCCAAGGACGGCACGCTTTCCACCGTGCCCAGCACCACGCAGAAAGCCGGCGTGGTCGTGGTCGGGCGCATCAAGCTGACCAACCCGGCGGAAGACCAGCTGGTGCGCGGCGAGGATGGATTGTTCCGCACCCGCGACGGCAACCCGGCCGAGGCGGATGCGCGCGTGACCGTCGTCTCCGGCAGTCTGGAAAACAGCAACGTCAACACGGTCGATGCGATGGTCAGCATGATCGCGCTCGCGCGCCAGTTCGACACGCAGATGAAGCTGCTGCAAAACGCGGACGAGAACGCCCGCCATGCGAGCAGCCTGCTCAACCTCAACGGCTGATTTTCATAAAGGAAACTCATCATGATTCGCTCACTGTGGATTGCCAAGACCGGGCTCGAAGCGCAACAGACGCAGATGGATGTCATCTCCAACAATCTGGCCAACGTCAGCACCACCGGCTTCAAACGTTCGCGCGCGGTGTTCGAGGATTTGCTGTACCAGAACCTGCGCCAGCCGGGCGCGCAGTCGTCGCAGCAGACCCAGATCCCCTCCGGTTTGCAGATCGGCACCGGCGTGCGCCCCATCGCCACCGAACGCATCCACACCCAGGGCAATCTGCAACAGACCGGCAATCAGCTCGACATGGCGATCCAGGGCAACGGTTTCTTCCAGGTGTTGTTGCCGGACGGCAGCACCGCCTACAGCCGCGACGGTTCATTCCAGAGCGACAGCCAGGGTCAACTGGTGACCGCCAACGGCTATGTGGTGCAACCGGCGATCACGCTGCCCGCGAATGCGACCTCGGTCACCGTCGGCCTCGATGGCGTGGTGTCGATCACCCAGGCGGGCGTGGCCGCGCCGGTGCAGGTGGGCAGCATCCAGCTGGCGACCTTCATCAATCCGGCCGGGCTGGAAAGCATGGGACAGAACCTGTATCTGGAAACGGCGGCCAGCGGCGCGCCGAATACCAACGTGCCGGGAACCAACGGCACCGGCAGCATCAGTCAGGGCTACGTCGAGACCTCCAACGTCAATGTGGTGGAAGAGCTGGTGAATATGATCCAGACCCAGCGCGCCTACGAGATCAACTCGAAATCCATCACCACCTCCGACCAGATGCTGCAAAAACTGTCGCAGATTTAACGGCCATGAAAAATAATCCTGACACACAATTTTGCGCAGCCGTTTCCCTCTCCCCAACCCTCTCCCGCGTGCGGGAGAGGGGGCGAACGAGAAAGACATTGTGGATTTAACGAGGTACATCATGTTGCGTTTCATTTCGCTGTTGGTTTTCAGTTTGCTAGTGGCGGCCTGCACGCCCGCCAGCAATATCCGCGCGCCGCTGACTGCCGCGCCGCCGCCCGCCCCCGCCGCCGCACCGCCCGCCAACGGGGCGATCTTTCAGGCCGGGGTGAACGACCGGCCGCTGTTCGAAGATCGCCGTGCGCGCCGGGTTGGCGATCTGCTGACCATCGCCATCGCCGAAGTCACTTCGGCCAGCGGGAAATCCGGCATGACTCTGGAAAACAGCGGCAGCTTGAGCGTCACCACACCCGCGATCACCGGCGGCTTGTCCGGCAGTAGCAGTGTGAAGTCGGCCAGCAAGAGCGACGCTTCCGGCGCCAATACCTTCAGCGGCACCTTGACCGCAACGGTGGTCGAAGTGCTACCCAACGGCAATCTGCGCGTGGCGGGCGAGAAGCAGGTGAACATCCGTCATTCCAACGAATTCGTGCGTTTTTCCGGCGTGGTCTTTCCGCCGGATATCAGCGGCAACAACACTGTGCTGTCAACCAAGGTGGCCGATGTGCACCTGGAATACAAGGGCTCGACCAGTCTGGACACGGCTGACGTGACCAGCATGTTCGCCCGCATCTTCACTTCCGTGCTGCCGTTCTAGGAGGCTGCGATGAAATTCATACCCCGATTGATGCTCGCCATGCTGCTGGGAATATTTTCCCTGGGCGCGGCAGCCGAGCGCATCAAGGACCTCGCCAGCGTGCAGGGCGTGCGCGAGAACCAGTTGCTCGGCTACGGACTGGTAGTCGGCCTCGACGGCAGCGGTGACCAGACCACGCAGACGCCGTTCACGGTGCAGAGCACGGTGACCCTGCTGGCGCAGATGGGCGTGACGCTGCCGCCCGGCACCAGCCTGCAATTGAAGAACGTGGCGGCGGTGACGGTGACGGCTTCGCTGCCGCCGTTCTCGCGCCCGGGACAGACCATCGATGTCACCGTTTCTTCCATTGGCAATGCCAAGAGTCTGCGCGGCGGCACGCTGTTGATGACGCCGCTGAAAGGCGCGGACGGACAGGTGTATGCGATGGCGCAGGGCAGCCTGCTGGTGAGCGGCGCGGGCGCGGCAGCGGGCGGCAGCAAGACCGTGATCAACCATTTGAGCGTGGGGCGCATCCCGAGCGGAGCAACCGTGGAACGCGCGGTGCCAACCGCACTGGGGCAGGGCGACTTCATCTATCTGCAACTGAATGCAGCCGACTTCACCACGGCGGCGCGCATGGCCGATGTCATCAATCGTGAGTTCTTCCCCGCCCAGGCCATTGCCAGCGCGCTCGATGCGCGCACGGTGCAGGTGACCGCGCCAGCCGGCAACGAACGGGTGCAATTCCTGTCGCGCGTCGAGAATCTGGCGGTGGATGCGGCGGCGGGCGGGGCGAAAGTCATCATCAACGCGCGCACCGGTTCGGTAGTGATGAACCAGAACGTGATGCTGGCCGATTGCGCCGTGGCACACGGCAATCTGAGCGTGGTGATCAGCGCCGACAACGCCATCAGTCAACCCAATCCGCTGGCGGGCGGCGAGACCGCAGCGGTGAGCAACGCCAGCATCGAGATCAAGGCTGCACCCGGCAACCTGCTGCACCTCAAGCGCGGCGTTTCGCTTGGCGAAGTGGTCAAGTCGCTGAACGCGATCGGCGCTACGCCGCAAGACTTGCTCGCCATTTTGCAGGCGATGCAGGCCGCCGGCGCCTTGCGCGCGGAACTGGAAATTATCTAGGCGCACACCATGACACTCGCCTCCGCCCCGCTCAATACCCTGGCCGCCGATAGCCAAACGCTGGACAAATTGCGCTACCAGGCGCGGCAGGCACCCGACCAGGCGCTGAAATCGGTGGCGCAACAATTCGAGATGGTGTTTCTCGACATGATGCTGAAAAGCATGCGCGCGGCGACGCCGCAGGACGGCATGCTGGATAGCGAGCAGACCAAGCTGTTCACCGGCATGCTCGACCAGCAACTGGCGCAGGAAATGTCCAAACGCGGCGTGGGGTTGGCCGACCTGATGGTGCGCCAGCTCGGCCCGCAAGCGCCGCTCGCCGCGCCGCCCGGCGCTACGGTCTCGTCCTACGCCGCGGACAAGCAGACTTTCGTGGACAAGCTGTTGCCGCAGGCCGAACAGGCCAGCCGCACGACCGGCATCCCGGCAGAGATGATGCTGGGGCAGGCGGCGCTGGAGAGCGGCTGGGGCAAGCGCGAGATCCGCCTGGCGGACGGCAGCAACTCCTACAACCTGTTTGGCATCAAGGCCGGTAAAAACTGGCAAGGCAAGGTGGCAGAAGTGACCACGACCGAATATCACGAAGGGATTGCCAGCAAGCAGGCCGAGCGTTTCCGTGCATATCACTCCTACGCCGAAGCGTTCGAGGATTATGCCCGCCTGCTCGGGGACAATCCGCGCTATGCCGGGGTGCAGGCGCAGCCGGATGCGGCGCAATTCGCCCGGTCCCTGCAACAGGCGGGCTACGCCACCGACCCGCACTATGCGGACAAGCTGGAAAGGGTGATCGGCAGCATCAACGCAAGGGCATGACCCTGCTTTACAAAGCAGTCAGTTAGTCAGGCAACAGATGTACCAATAGTCGAAATCATTGCTTAAACCAAAACGTCGTTGTAGGAGCCCGATTTATCGGGCGATAGCCAATCTTGAAATCGCCCGATAAATCGGGCTCCTACACGTGATATATCAATTTTTTGTAGCTTTAATTTCTGACTGCTGAGTAACGGGAATGACAATTTTTTAAAAATGCCCTAAAGAAAATTTCTGCTGTGCCGATAACCCTGTTGACGGGTTGCAAGGAGAGTTAGATGGGTTCTGGAATCTATAGTATCGGGGTCAGCGCGCTGAAGGTCGCCCAGGCGGGCATCAACGTGACCGCGCACAACATCGCCAACGCCAACACGCCGGGCTATTCGCGCCAGGAGATCGTGCAGACGGCGATGCTGCCGCAAAGTACCGGCTCGGGTTTCTTCGGGCAGGGCGCGGATGTGACCGCAGTGAAACGCATCTACAGCGAGTTCCTCGGCGCGCAACTGACGGAAGCGCAGACCCGTTCCAGCAACTTGAGCACGCAGTTCGATCTGGCGACCCAGGTCAGCAATTTGCTGGGCGACAGCAACGGCGGCTTGAGCACTTCGTTGCAGGATTTTTTCAGCGCCGCCAATGCGGTGTCGGACGCGCCGGAATCCATCGCCGCGCGGCAGACGTTGATCGGCAGCGGCCAGTCCCTGAGCAATCGCCTGCAGACGCTGGATACGCGCATGACGGAAATCCGCGACGGCTTGAACGGCCAGATCAGCAACAGCGTCACCCTCATCAATAGTTATGCCAAACAAATCTCCGCCCTCAACGATACGATTGTGCGCACCCAGGCGCAGACCGGCCAGACCCAGGCGCCGAACGACCTGCTCGACCAGCGCGACCAACTGATCAACCAATTGAGCCAGGAGATCCGCGTCACCTCGATCAAGCAGCCGGATGGCTCGCTCGATGTGTTCATCGGCAACGGCCAGTCGCTGGTGGTCGGCAATCGGACTGCGACCTTGCAGGCCGCCCCGTCGCTGGCCGACCAGAGCGCGCTCGAAGTGGTCTATATCAACAACAATGCGGTGAGCCGCATCCAGCAAAGCGCCTTGCAGGGCGGCAATCTGGGCGGCTACCTCGCCTTCCGCAACGACGTGCTCGACCCGGCGCAGAACGCGCTCGGGCGCATCGCCATCGGCCTCGCCGACACGTTCAACCAGCAACACCAGCAGGGCATCGACCTCAACGGTGCACTGGGCGGCGCATTCTTCAATGCCGGCTCACCGCAGGTGACAGCGGCCAGCAACAATGTCGGCAATGCCAGCGTGAGCGCCACCATCAGCGACAGCGGCGCGCTCACCGGCGCCGACTATGACCTGCGTTTCGACGGTGCCAATTACACCCTGTTCAATGTATCCAACAATGCCGTTGTGCAGTCGTTCACCGCAGCGCAACTGGCCACCCCGCAGGTGGTAAGCGGCACCGGGATCACGCTGCAACGGACAGCGGGTTCTGAAGTGGCGGGCGATGCCTGGCGCATTCGTCCGACAGCCGCCGGCGCGCGCGATTTCACCCTCGCCATCACCGATCCCGCCCGCATCGCGGCGGCCAATCCGGTGCGCGGCAACACATCGCTGGCCAATCTGGGGAATGCGACCATCGCCCAACCCGTTGTCAGCGGTGGCCTGCCGCTGGATGCCAACCTGCAACAGCCGATCACGCTGACTTTTGGTACCCCGCCCAACACCTATACCGCGACCGGCACCGGCGCGCCGGTCGGCGCGCAGCCCTATACATCGGGCGCCACCATCACCATCAACGGCTGGAGCACACAGATTTCCGGCACGCCGGTGGCGGGCGATACGTTCACCGTCTCGGCCAACAGCAATGCCTCGACCGACGGCGGCAACATGCTCAAGCTGGCGCAATTGCAAACCGCCAACACGCTGGCCAACGGCACCACCAGTTATCAGGGCGCTTACGGGCAGTTGATCGCGCAGGTCGGCAGCCAGACCCGCGAGCTGGATGTGACCAGCCAGGCGCAGTCCAGCATGCTGGCGCAGATCAGCCGCGCGCAACAGTCTGAATCCGGTGTCAATCTGGATGAAGAAGCGGCGAACCTGCTCAAGTACCAGCAGGCCTACCAGGCGGCGGCGAAGGCGATGGCGATCGCGCAGGCCATGTTCGATTCACTGCTGCAATTGGGAGGTTAAACATCATGCGTATCAGTACCGCCACACTCTTCAGCGAAGGCGTCGCCACGATGAACCAGTTGCAGGTCAATCTGGCCAAGACGCAAACGCAAATCTCCAGCGGACGCCGCATCCTCAATCCGGCGGACGATCCTGCCGCCGCCGCGCGCGCGACCGAACTGAATCAGGCCGACGCGGCGAACACCCAGTACGCGGCCAACCGCACCGCAGCGGTCAACACACTGTCGTTGAGCGAAAGCATCCTCGGCAGCGTGACCTCGCTGTTGCAGGACGCACAGGCGCTGACCGTGCAAGCCGGCAACGCGACCCTCAACGTGAGTGATCTGCGCAGCATCGCCACTGATTTGAATGGCAGATTGCAGGAACTGATCGGGTTGGCGAACAGCACCGACGGCACGGGTAATTTTTTGTTCTCCGGCGCGCAAGGCCGCATCCAGCCCTTCGTCGAGACCGGCGCCGGCGTGAGTTATCAGGGCGACGACGTGCAGCGCCTGATTCAGGCCGCACCCTCGCGCCAGATCGCCGGCACCGACACGGGCGCGGACATTTTCATGCGCATCAAGAACGGCAACGGCACGTTTCAAGCGGCGCCGAATGCCGCCAACACCGGCAGCGGCATCATCAGTCAGGGGCGTGTGCTGGATGCAACGCAATATGCCGCCAATCAATATCAGGTGACATTCAGTGTGGCGGCGGGTGTGACCACTTATGATGTGGCCGATGTGACCGCCGGCTTGCCCGGCACAGCGGTGCTCGCCGCGCAGCCGTACGTCAGCGGCCAGGCGATCAGTTTCAACGGCATCCAGTTTGAAATTCAGGGCGCACCCGCTGCCGGTGATACATTCGATATCAACCCCAGCAGCAACCAGAGCATGTTCGACACCCTGTCCAGTCTGATCGGCACCCTCAATGCCGCCCCCGCAACCGGGGATGCGGTGGCGACTGCCGCCTTCCAGCAAGGACTGCAACAGAGTCTCGGCGCACTCGACCAGGACCTGAACAAAGTGTTGGGTGTGCGCGCGACGGTGGGCGGACGGCTGCGCGAACTGGATGCGCTGCAAAGCACCGGCGAAGACCTTGGCCTGCAATACAAACAGACCCTGTCCAAAATTCAGGACACCGACTACCTGCAAGCCATCAGCCAGCTCAACCAGCAACAACTCACGCTGCAGGCAGCGCAACAATCCTTCGCCAAAATTTCACAGTTGTCGCTGTTCGATTTCCTGCGCTGATCCCAGGTGTTGGCGTGAACCTCGCGCAGCGAGGGCGCATACCGCACTTTCAATTCTTTTTGCAGAAGCCAACATGCTGGCGAACCATTCGCGGTCGAAGCATGTACTGAGCTTGCAGAAGTGACGGCTTCTCGGTCATGGACATCTGACCACAACCGATGTAACGACCGCCCCAGACCAGATTGCTGACGCGAAGCATCACTTAAGCGGCGCCCGCTGCTGTTAAATGTATATCGCCTTAACTATACTACTTGCACTATGATGCCCCTATTAGATCTACGGGTCTGCATCATTACAGATATGCACATGTGAACAGGAGGATTGGGGTTGATGGCAAGCAATAACGGTAAAGACAAATCCCTCGAATCCTGGATATGGGACGCCGCGTGCTCCATCCGCGGTGCCAAGGACGCGCCGAAATACAAGGACTACATCCTCCCGCTCATCTTCACCAAGCGCCTGTGCGACGTGTTCGACGACGAGTTGAACCGCATCGCGAGGGAAGTTGGCTCGCGCAAGAAAGCCTTCCAGCTCGCCAGAGCCGACCACAAGCTGGTGCGCTTCTACCTGCCCCTGGTGCCGGACGATCCCGAGCAGCCCGTCTGGTCCGTCATCCGCAAGCTCTCCGACAAGATCGGCGAAGGCGTCACCACCCACATGCGCGCCATCGCCCGGGAAAACCCGCTGTTGCAGGGCATCATCGACCGCGTCGACTTCAACGCCACCACCCACGGCCAGCGCGACCTCGACGACGACCGCCTTTCCAACCTCATCGAAGCCGTCAGTACCAAACGCCTCGGGCTCGACGACGTCGAGGCCGACATCATCGGCAAGAGCTACGAATACCTCATCCGCAAGTTCGCCGAAGGCGGCGGCCAGAGCGCCGGCGAGTTCTACACCCCGCCCGAGGTCGGCACCATCATGTCCCGCGTGCTCCAGCCCGAGCCCGGCATGGAAATCTACGACCCCACCTGCGGCTCCGGTGGGCTGCTGGTGAAATGCGAAATCGCCATGGAGGAAAGCGTCCAAGGCAAGAAGCGCACCGTCGCGCCCCTGAAATTGTTCGGCCAAGAATACACGCCCGAGACCTGGGCCATGGCCAACATGAACATGATCATCCATGACATGGAAGGCCAGATCGAGATCGGTGACACCTTCAAGAACCCCAGATTCCGCAACAGGCAGGGCAAGCTGCGCACCTTCGACCGCGTCGTCGCCAATCCCATGTGGAACCAGGACTGGTTCACCGAGGCCGACTACGACAACGACGAGCTCGACCGCTTCCCCGCCGGGGCCGGCTTCCCCGGCAAATCCTCTGCCGACTGGGGTTGGGTCCAGCATATCCACGCCAGCATGAACGCCACCGGCCGCGCCGCCGTCGTCCTCGACACCGGCGCCGCCTCGCGCGGATCGGGCAATGCCGGCACCAACAAGGAAAAAACCGTCCGCCAGTGGTTCGTCGACCACGACCTCATCGACAGCGTCCTCTACCTGCCCGAAAACCTCTTCTACAACACCACCGCCCCCGGCATCGTGCTGTTCCTGAACAAGGCCAAGCCGCAGGAGCGCAAGGGCAAAGTCTTCCTCGTCAATGCATCCCAGGTCTTCGAAAAGGGCGACCCCAAGAACTTCATCCCCGAAGCCGGCATCCAGCGCATCGCCGACACCCTCATCAGCTGGCAGGAAGCCGAAAAACTCAGCCGCATCGTCGATCACGCCGATCTGAAGAAGAACGACTACAACATCTCCCCCAGCCGCTACATCCACACCTCGGATGCCGAAACCTACCGGCCCATCGCGGAGATCGTCGAAGAGCTGGCCGTGATCGAGGCCGAGGCGCGGGAGACGGACAAGGCATTGCGGGGCATCCTGAAACAACTGGGCGTGTCGGCATGAAAAAGAAGCCAGACAACAAGGAAACTTCCATCACACGTTCCTCCGCGGCGGAATACCTCACCTTCATCACCGCCAAGGGCGAAGGCGGCGTCGAGGCGATCTACGCGGATGAAGACGTCTGGCTCAGCCAGAAAATGATGGCGGTTCTTTATGACGTTGACGTCCGGACGATCAACTACCACCTGCAGAAAGTATTCAAAGACAGTGAGTTGGCGGAAGAATCAGTTATCCGAAAATTTCGGATAACTGCCACCGATGGCAAAAGCTACGACACCGGCCACTACAACCTCTCCGCCATCATCGCCGTCGGCTACAAGGTCAACTCGGAGCGGGCCGTCCAATTCCGCAAATGGGCGACCACCGTAGTCAAGGAATACACCGTCAAGGGCTTCGCCATGGACGACGAACGCCTCAAGGCAGGTGGCACCGTCCTGACCAAACAGTACTTCGAAGAACAACTCCAGCGCGTCCGCGAAATCCGCCTCAGCGAGCGCAAGTTCTACCAGAAGATCACCGACATCTACGCCACCGCCATCGACTACGATCGCAGTGCCACCGCCACCCAGCGCTTCTTCGCCACCGTGCAGAACAAGCTCCACTGGGCCATCCACGGCCACACCGCCGCCGAGGTCATCGTGGACCGGGCCGATGCCGGGAAACAACACATGGGCCTGACCACATGGAATGATGCGCCCCATGGAAAAATCCAGAAATTCGATGTCAGCGTCGCCAAGAACTACCTGACCGAACCGGAGATGGCGCAACTCTCCCGCCTCGTCAACGCCTACCTCGATGTCGCCGAAGACATGGCCCAGCGCCAGATCCCCATGACCATGCAGGACTGGGAAACCCGCCTCAACCGCTTCATCGAAGCCACCGACCGGGAAATCCTGCAGGACGCCGGGAAAGTCACCGCCGAAATCGCCAAAGCCCACGCCGAATCCGAGTTTGAGAAATACCGCATCGTTCAGGATCGCTTGTATGTCTCGGATTTCGATGCCGAAGTCATGCGGATCGCAAGGAATGATGAGGAAATTGGGAACGTGGAAGGGGGTGCGGAGTGAGCACCGAATTCCAACAAACCGAAATTGGCGAGTTCCCGGTCGGCTGGTCAATTGACCGCGTTGATTCGGCATTCGACATTCAGCAAGGAAAGCAGGTCTCGAAAAAGAACCGCGATGGCGAACACCAACGCCCCTTTCTCCGAACCAAGAACGTCTTCTGGAATCGCCTCGAACTAACTGATCTCGATGAAATGCATTTCAGCGAGGCCGAGCAGACACGCCTCGAACTTCAGGCGAACGATCTGCTTGTCTGCGAGGGCGGTTCGATAGGACGAACAGCACTTTGGAACAATGAGGTCGATGGCTGCCTATACCAGAACCATCTCCATCGACTCCGCGCGAAGGCCGGCAAAGCCCATCCGCAATTTGGCGTGTATTGGCTTTGGTATGCCTTCGACGTGGCCAATCTTTACTTTGGTCGTGGCAACGTAACGACGATCCCGAACCTTTCGCAGTCGAAGCTGGCAGAGTTGCCCATGGCTCTCCCTCCACTCCCCGAGCAGAAGAAGATCGCGCACATCCTTTCGACGGTGCAGCGGGCGATCGAAGCGCAAGAGCGGATCATTCGAACCACCACCGAGCTGAAAAAGGCCCTCATGCAAAAGCTCTTCACCGAAGGCCTCCGCAACGAACCCAAAAAACAAACCGAAATCGGCCCCGTCCCGGAAAGCTGGAAGGTGGTTCCGCTGGTCAATCTGCTACGCGAGCCACTCCGGAATGGACATTCAGCGAAGGCGACGACTGACGATGACGGAATTCGCACGCTCACTCTTACCGCAGTAACACAGCGGGATTTTTCCATGGAGAACACCAAGGTCACCTGCGCCGATCCTTACCGGGTGCGAGGCATGTGGCTGAAGTCTGGCGACATCTTCATCGAACGGGCAAACACAGCGGACTACGTAGGTTTGGCTGCGCTTTACGAGGGGGCTGAGGATTTCGCCATCTTCCCAGACCTTCTCATCCGCGTTCGCGTCGACAATTTGAGAATTCGCCCAAAAGTCCTGATCGAGTGGCTGCTAACGGAACCGTGTCGCCGGTACTACAAGAAGAACGCGAGATCGACCGCAGGCAACTTTCCCAAGATTGATCAAGGCACGGTCGAAAAGACGTTGATCCCTGTACCTTCAGATGAAGAGCAAGCTGAGTTGGAGAACAGCTTTCGGACTCTGGACGACAAACTGCGACAGCACGCTGCGCGAAGTACTGCCCTGCAAGACCTCTTCCGCACCCTCCTTCACGAACTGATGACCGCGAAGACCGGCGTTCACCAACTTCAACTCCCTGAAGCCGAGAACTAGATGGCTCTCCTCAACGACATATTAATTTGGACCGAATCTCTTCCAGCATG
>CAZSIO010000013.1:0-15120 GCA_964606865.1 uncultured Sideroxydans sp. | reverse complement strand
TGACGGGCGTGATGTACGTGCTGGACGAGCCCTCCATCGGCCTGCACCAGCGCGATAACGACCGCTTGCTGGATACGCTGAAGCGCCTGCGCGACATGGGCAACAGCGTGATCGTGGTGGAGCATGACGAGGATGCCATACGCTCTGCTGATTTCGTGGTGGATATGGGACCGGGCGCCGGCGAGCATGGCGGCTTGGTGGTGGCACAAGGCACGCCGCAGGAAGTGTGCGCCAACCCGCAGTCGCTCACCGGCGATTATCTGACCGGCCGGCGTGGCATCGCGCTGCCCGCGCAATATCGCAAACCTGATGCCGAGCGCCGCCTGAAGATCAGCGGTGCCTGCGGCAATAATCTGAAGAACGTCACCCTTGATCTGCCCGTCGGTTTGCTCACGTCCATCGCGGGCGTGTCCGGCTCCGGCAAGTCCACGCTGATCAACGACACCCTGTACAAGGCGGTCGCACAGCATCTGTACGGCAGTAATGCCGAACCTGCCCCCTATGCGGAAATTGAAGGCCTGGAATTTTTCGACAAAGTGATCAACGTCGATCAATCCCCCATCGGGCGCACGCCGCGCTCCAATCCGGCGACTTACACCGGGCTATTCACGCCGATCCGCGACCTGTTCTCCGGCGTGCCGATGGCGCGCGAGCGCGGCTACGGGGCAGGCCGCTTCTCCTTCAACGTGAAGGGTGGTCGTTGTGAGTCATGTCAGGGCGACGGAGTAATCAAGGTTGAGATGCATTTCCTGCCCGACGTGTACGTACCGTGCGATGTCTGCCACGGCCAGCGCTACAACCGCGAGACGCTGGAGGTGCAATACAAGGGCGCAAACATCAACAAGGTGCTGAACATGACGGTGGAACAGGCACATGAGTTCTTCAAGCCGGTTCCCGTGATTGCGCGCAAGCTGAAGACGCTGCTCGACGTGGGTCTGGGTTACATCACACTAGGCCAGAGTGCGACCACACTGTCCGGCGGCGAAGCGCAGCGCGTAAAACTGTCGCTGGAGCTTTCCAAACGCGACACCGGGCGCACACTGTACATCCTCGACGAACCCACCACCGGCCTGCATTTCCACGACATCGACATGCTGCTCAAGGTGATTCACAAACTGCGCGACCAAGGCAACACGGTGGTGGTAATCGAACACAACCTGGATGTGATCAAGACCGCGGATTGGGTCATCGACCTGGGGCCGGAGGGCGGTGACGGCGGCGGTCGCATCGTGGCGCAGGGGTCACCGCGGCAAATCGCGGCAAACAAGGACAGCGTAACCGGACCTTATCTGAAGAAATTGCTGGAATAAGTTTTAACCACCGGGGTGAAAAAACAACAAGGCCGGGATAACCCGGCCTTGTGCTGTGCTGCGTTTGTTCCGGGAAACTTATTCGCCTGCCACTTCGACGGGTTGTGCTTCAGCCGGACGATCCATCAGTTCGACCAGTGCCATCGGCGCATTGTCGCCCTTGCGGAAACCAAACTTCAGGATGCGCGAGTAGCCGCCATTGCGTGTCGCATAGCGCGGGCCCAGTTCGTCGAACAGCTTGCTGACCATCTCGCGGTCGCGCAGACGGGCGAATGCCAAACGGCGATTGGCCAGACTGGGGTTTTTGCCCAGGGTCAGGATCGGTTCGGCGACGCGGCGCAGTTCCTTGGCCTTGGGCAGGGTGGTCTTGATGACTTCGTGCCGCAGCAGCGAAACGGTCATGTTGCGCAACATCGCCAAACGGTGGCTGCTGGTGCGGTTGAGTTTTCTAAGTCCTAAACGGTGACGCATGATTTTCCTCTCTTGCTTTCTGACTTGGCAAACGCCAATCAGGCTTTATTTCTCGGCCACTGCCGCCCAGTTTTCCAACTTCATGCCCAGCGACAGATTATGCTCGGCGAGAATCTGCTTGATCTCGTTAAGCGACTTGCGACCCAAATTCGGGGTGCGCAAGAGATCGGCTTCAGTGTACTGGATCAGATCGCCGATATAGTGAATGCTCTGCGCCTTCAAACAATTGGAAGAGCGCGGGGTCAATTCCAGATCATCCACCGGACGCAGCAACATCGGGTCAACCTTCGGCACTTGCGGTTTCTCGACCGGAGCCGGAGTGCCCTCCAGCGCGGCGAACACGGAGAATTGTTCAACCAGGATGCGCGCCGCATAGCGGATCGATTCTTCCGGATCGATCGCACTGTTGGTTTCGATATCGATGATCAGTTTATCCAGGTCGGTGCGTTGCTCGACGCGCGCACTTTCAACCGCGTAACTGACACGCAGGATCGGGCTGAACGAAGCATCCAGTGCAATATGTCCAACCGCCTTGGTCGCGCCGGGCTGCTGGCGCGAAATAGCGGATACATAGCCGCGACCCTGCTCGATCCTGAGTTCCATGTCCAGCTTGCCACCCGCCGTCAAATGCGCGATGACATGGTCCGGATTGATCACCTCGGTATCGGCATCAACCTCGATATCCGCAGCGGTAACGACGCCGGCACCCGACTTCCTGAGGTGCAGGGTAACTTCCTGCTTGCCGTGCAATTTGAGCACCAGCCCCTTCAGGTTCAGCAGGATCTCGACCACATCTTCCTGCACCCCGTCGATCGGTGAGTACTCATGCAGCACACCGGCGATCTTGACCTCGGTCACGGCATAGCCCGGCATGGATGAAAGCAAGATACGACGCAGTGCATTACCCAGCGTGTGCCCATAGCCGCGTTCAAACGGCTCCATCACCACTCTGGCCTTGGTGGCGGAGATGTTTTGCACATCGATAATGCGCGGCTTCAACAAATTATTGGTAGGCATATTCGACTCCGCGTTAATTACTTGGAATACAACTCGACAACGAGATGCTCATTGATTGTTGCCGGCAGTTCAGAACGTTGCGGCAGTGCCTTGAACGTACCCTTGAATGCTTTGCTGTCCACTTCAAGCCACTCCGGAAAGCCGCGTTGCTCGGCTGCTTCCAGCGCGGATTTCAGACGCAATTGCCCCCTGGACTTGTCAGCGACCTCGACCACATCTCCCGGTTTAACCTGATAGGACGGGATGTTCACCCGCTTGCCATTGACCAGAATGCTGTTGTGGCGCACGGTCTGGCGCGCTTCCGCGCGGGAACCGCCAAAACCCATGCGATAGGCAACATTGTCCAGGCGCGACTCAAGAATCTGCAACAGGCTCTCGCCGGTGATGCCACGCGACTTCTCGGCGCGCTTGTAAGTCAGGCGGAACTGACCTTCCAGCACGCCATAAATACGGCGCAATTTTTGTTTTTCACGCAACTGGCCGCCGTATTCCGACAGGCGCTGGTTGCGGCGCTGACCGTGCTGTCCGGGCGGGTAGGCACGGCGTTCAACCGCACACTTGTCGGTGAAGCATTTTTCAGCTTTCAGAAACAGCTTCTCGCCTTCGCGGCGGCACTGACGGCACTTTGCATCAAGATTTCTAGCCAAGATCCATACTCCTTAAATACGGCGCTTTTTCGGGGGACGGCAGCCGTTGTGCGGCACCGGCGTGATGTCCGAAATGCTGGTGATTTTGAAACCGGCGGCATTCAATGCGCGCACAGCGGACTCACGTCCCGGGCCCGGGCCCTTGATGCGCACTTCCAGATTCTTGACGCCGCACTCGACAGCGGATTTACCCACTGTTTCAGCAGCAATCTGCGCCGCGAACGGCGTGCTCTTGCGCGATCCCTTGAAACCCTGCGCCCCACTGGTGGACCAAGCCAGGGTATTACCCTGACGGTCCGTGATGGTCACGATGGTGTTGTTGAAGGAAGCGTGAACGTGCGCAATGCCTTCGGCAACGTTCTTCTTAACTTTCTTGCGCACTTTCGTGCTGGTTTTTGCCATGGTTGCTGTCCTCTACTAAATTACTTTTTCGCGCCGGCGATGGATTTGCGCGGACCTTTGCGGGTGCGCGCATTGGTACGGGTACGCTGCCCGCGACAGGGCAAACCGCGCCGGTGACGCAAGCCGCGGTAGCAGCCCATGTCCATCAGCCGTTTGATGTTCATGGTCACTTCACGGCGCAGATCGCCTTCAACCGTGAACTTGGCGACTTCGTCGCGCAGCTTTTCCATTTCGGAATCGCTGATGTCCTTGATTTTTGTCGAGACAACGACGCCGGCCGCAGCACAAATCTGCTGCGCACGGGTCCGCCCGATGCCATAAATGGCTGTCAACGCGATTTCAGCGTGTTGATGGTTTGGAATGTTTACACCGGCAATACGAGCCATGCAGCTACCCTATCGTTCAAAAGTTGCGAATTCTAACATCCAGCGGCGATTTAACTCAATCAACCCTGGCGCTGTTTGTGGCGCGGATCGCTGCTGCAGATCACACGAACCACCCCTTTGCGCCGCACGATCTTGCAATTGCGGCACACTTTTTTTACGGACGCTTGGACTTTCATTTATTTCTCCTTGCTTCACTCTCAATTTCGGCTACTTGCTGCGGAACACGACGCGCGCCCCGCAACCGCATGATTTGTTCAACTCGCCTTGAAGTTGGCCTTTTTCAACAGATTTTCGTACTGGTGCGTCATCAGGTAAGACTGCACTTGCGACATGAAATCCATTGTTACAACAACCAGAATCAACAGTGAGGTGCCGCCAAAGTAAAATGGCACGTTCCACTTCACCACCAGGAACTCCGGCAATAAACACACCAGCGTGATGTACACCGCACCAACCATGGTCAGGCGCAGCATGATCTTTTCGATGTAGCGCGCAGTCTGCTCCCCGGGCCGGATACCCGGCAGAAAAGCCCCGCTCTTCTTCAAATTATCCGATGTATCTTTTGGACTGAACACCAGCGCGGTGTAAAAGAAGCAAAAGAATATGATCGCAGCCGCATAAAACATCACGTAAATCGGCTGCCCCGGCGCCAGCATGCCGCTGACGTCCTTTAGCCACAACATGCTTTCGTGCGAACCAAACCAGCCGGCGATCGTCGCCGGAAACAAAATGATGCTGGAGGCGAAGATCGGCGGAATCACCCCCGCCATGTTCAGCTTCAGGGGCAAGTGCGAACTTTGCCCGCCATATACCTTGTTCCCCACTTGGCGCTTCGCATAGTTCACCAGAATCTTGCGTTGTCCGCGCTCAACGAACACAACGAGAGCGGTGACCAGTATGGCGCCAAAGAACAGAGCCAGCACCAACGGCACGGAGAAGGCTCCGGTTCTGGCCATTTCCAATGTATTGCCGATTGCGCTGGGCAGGCCCGCTGCAATACCGGCAAAGATGATCAGCGAGATACCGTTGCCCAAACCGCGCTCGGTAATCTGCTCGCCCAACCACATCAAAAACATGGTTCCGGTGACCAGGGTAATTACCGTGGTTAACTGAAACATAACGCCCGGGTGCAACACCAGATCTTTTTGCGACTGCAGCATCACGGCGATTCCGAACGACTGGAACAGCGCCAGCAGCAAAGTGCCATAACGCGTGTATTGCGTGATCTTGCGCCGTCCCGCTTCGCCTTCTTTTTTCAGCTGCTCCAGATGCGGCACCGCAATCGCGGCCAGCTGCATGATGATGGAAGCCGAAATGTAGGGCATGATCCCAAGCGCCAGAATAGTGAAGCGCTCCAGAGCACCGCCGGAAAACATGTTGAACATGCCGAGAATGCCGCCTTGCTGCTGTTTGAACAGATCTGCCAGCACGGTGGGATCGATACCGGGAACCGGAATATGCGCCCCGATACGATAGACCACGAGCGCCCCCAGCAAGAACCACAGCCGGGTGCCCAAGTCTCCATATTTCGCTTTGACAACAGGCTTACTCACCACGCATCCCTATTCTGCAATCGAGCCGCCAGCCGCTTCAACCGCCGCACGCGCACCCTTGGTCAACAGCAAACCCTGCAACTTGACGGCACGGGTGATTTCTCCCGACAAGATCACTTTGGCTGTCAGCGCGTTGGCCGAAATGACACCGGCTTGCTTCAGCACCAACAGATCGATCGTATCGACCGGCAATTTTTCAAGATCAGACAGGCGCACCTGCGCGGTATCGTTGCGCGTCAGCGAAACAAATCCGCGCTTGGGCAAACGGCGCTGCATCGGCATCTGACCGCCTTCGAAACCGACCTTATGAAAACCGCCCGCGCGGGATTTCTGGCCCTTGTGACCGCGCCCGGCGGTCTTGCCAAGGCCGGAGCCGATGCCTCGTCCGACTCGACGTTTGGCGTGCTTGGAACCTGCTTCGGGTTTAATTTGATTGAGTTGCATTTATGCCTCGCACTTGACCAGGTAATACACTTTGTTAATCATGCCGCGCACTGCCGGCGTGTCTTCCAGGACTACCGTATGGTTGATACGACGCAGACCCAGACCGCGCACCGTATCGCGATGCGACTGCTTGGTGCCGATGACGCTTTTGATCTGCGTCACTTTCAATGTTTTTGCTTGAGCCATGATTACCCCGCGATCTCTTCAACGCTCTTGCCGCGCTTGGCAGCGATCTCGGCCGGAGAATTCAATGCCAGCAGACCGTTCAAAGTAGCGCGAACGACGTTATATGGATTATTGGAACCGATGCACTTGGCCAGCACATTGCGCACACCAACCGCCTCGAACACGGCGCGCATCGCACCACCCGCGATAATGCCGGTACCATCTGAGGCGGGAAGCATGACCACCTTTGCCGCGCCGTGACGTCCGATCACCGCATGGTGCAGCGTACCTTCTTTCAGGTTGACCTTGACCAGCTTGCGGCGGGACTCTTCCATCGCCTTTTGCACCGCAACGGGCACTTCCTTCGACTTGCCCTTGCCCATGCCGACGCGGCCGTCGCCATCGCCCACCACGGTCAGTGCGGCGAAGCCCATGATACGTCCGCCCTTTACCACCTTGGTGACGCGGTTAACATGGATCATCTTTTCGATGAGACCGTCGCCCTTGTCTTCAGCCTGCTGATTTCTTCCTTGTTGTGCTTTAGCCATGATTCACCCCAGATTAAAACTGCAAGCCATTTTCGCGCGCGGCATCAGCCAGCGCCTTGATGCGACCATGGTACTGGTTACCGGAACGGTCAAACGCGACCGAGGTTACGCCGGCCGACTTGGCCTTTTCGGCGATGCGCTTGCCCACCACTGCTGCTGCAGTTGCATTGCCGCCATTCGCGATGCTTTTACGCACCTCCGCTTCCAGCGTAGAAGCGCTCGCCAAGACCGTGCCACCGTCTGCCGAAATCACCTGGGCATAGATGTGCAGGTTGGTGCGATGAATCGATAGCCGAATAGCCTTTTGCTTGGCAATCCGTGCACGGGTTTTGCGAGCTCTGCGCTGACGCGCTTCGTTTGTGTTCAACATATCAACCTCGATTATTTCTTCTTGGTTTCTTTCAGGATCACCACCTCATCGGCATAGCGAACGCCCTTGCCCTTGTAGGGCTCCGGCTCACGATAGGCACGAATTTCAGCGGCAACTTGGCCAACTTGCTGCCTGTCGGCACCAGTCAGCACGATTTCGGTTTGGGTCGGTGTCGCCACCTTCACACCCTTCGGCATCTTGTGCACAACAGGGTGCGAGAAACCGAGGGTAAGATTGACCGAATCACCCGCAGCCTGCGCGCGATAACCCACACCCACCAAAGTCAGCTTGCGCTCAAACCCCTTGCTTACACCGGTGACCATGTTCGCCAACAAGGCGCGGATGGTTCCGGATTGGGCATCGGCATGCGCAGATTCATCAGTCGCCTTGCACAACAGCGTATCGCCCTCGCGCTCGACTTTCACATCACCCTTCAACACTTGAGTCAAAGTCCCCAGCGGGCCCTTGACGGAAATTTTATCGGCACCCACCGTCACTTCGACACCAGATGGAACCAGGACAGGATTTTTAGCAACTCTAGACATGTTCCCTCCTTAAGCGACGATGCAAAGAACTTCGCCGCCAATACCATTGGCACGCGCACTGCGATCCGTCATCAGGCCTTTGGAGGTGGAAACGATCGCGATACCGAGACCATTCATCACCCGCGGAATCTCTTCGCTGCCTTTATAGACACGCAAACCTGGACGGCTTACACGCTGGATCTTTTCGATCACAGGGCGATCGGCGTAATATTTCAAGCCGATTTCAAGAGAGGGCTTGCCGTCATGGTCTATGACCTTGAAGCCCTCCACATAGCCTTCGTCTTGCAGCACTTTGGCAATCGCCACCTTGATCTTGGAAGAAGGCATCGATACCACTATTTTTTCCGCCATTTGCGCATTGCGAATGCGCGTCAGCATGTCGGAGATCGGATCACTCATACTCATAAATTCACCCTTACCAGCTAGCCTTAACTACACCTGGAATTTCACCGCGCATCGCGTATTCACGCAACTTGGTACGCCCCAAACCGAATTTGCTAAACACCCCGCGCGGACGACCCGTCAGCGCACAGCGATTACGCAAACGCACCGGACTGGAGTCGCGCGGCAGCGCCTGCAATTTTTGACGGGCCGCAAAGCGCTCCTCATCGCTGATCGAAACATTTGTTGCAATCGCCATCAACGCAGCGCGCTTGGCGGCGAATTTCTTCACCACATCACGACGCTTTTGATCACGGTTAATCAATGAAGTTTTAGCCATATCACCCTCAGTTCTTCAATGGGAATTTGAACGCCAACAGCAATGCCCTGGCCTCGTCATCATTCTTCGCAGTTGTCGTGATCGTGATGTTCATGCCACGCAGCGCGTCGATCTTGTCATACTCGATTTCAGGGAAAATGATCTGCTCTTTGATACCCATGTTGTAGTTGCCACGACCATCAAAGGACTTGCCGGAAATGCCGCGGAAGTCACGAATGCGGGGAATTGCGACCGACACCAGGCGATCCATGAATTCAAACATGCGATCACGACGCAACGTCACCTTGCAACCCACAGGATAGTTTTCGCGGATTTTGAAACCGGCGATCGATTTCTTGGACTTGGTCACCACCGGTTTTTGGCCGGCGATTTTCTGCATGTCCGCCACCGCGTGATCCATCACTTTCTTGTCTGCCACCGCTTCGCCGACCCCCATATTCAGGGTGATCTTTTCGATGCGCGGCACTTCCATCACGGACTTGTAGCTGAATTGTTTCATCAGCTGCGGCACAACTGTCTTCTTGTAGTAGTCGTTTAAACGAGCCATTTGATACTCCTTACGCAATCACTTCGCCACTGGATTTGAACACGCGCACTTTGCGACCGTCCTCCAGCGACTTCACGCCAACACGATCCGCCTTCTTGGTGGCCGCGTTATAGATGGCGATATTGGAAATATGAATAGGCTTCTCGATTTCAACGATGCCGCCAGTCGTACCCTTCATCGGATTCGGCTTCTGGTGTTTCTTGACTTTGTTGATTCCGCTCACCAGGACAAAATCGTCACTCACGTTCAGCACGCTGCCACGATTCCCTTTATCCTTGCCGGCGATGATGATCACATCATCGTTTTTCTTGATTTTGCGCATGTTTATCCTCGACTATCGCTTACAGCACTTCTGGCGCCAATGAGACGATCTTCATGAAGCGCTCAGTGCGCAACTCACGCGTAACCGGCCCAAAAATACGGGTCCCGATCGGCTCCAGCTTGTTGTTAAGCAACACTGCCGCATTGCCATCGAATTTGATCAGCGAGCCGTCAGAACGACGAACGCCCTTGGCGGTGCGCACGACTACGGCGCTGTACACTTCGCCTTTTTTAACGCGCGAACGCGGCGCAGCATCCCGAATGCTGACCTTGATCACATCGCCAACGCTCGCGTAGCGACGCTTGGAACCGCCCAGCACCTTGATGCACATGACGGAGCGCGCACCGGTGTTGTCAGCCACATTCAAAACTGATTGCATTTGTATCATTTTTCAATCTCCAACTTTTTCCGCCTGCGGCGGCTAGTTTTGGAACCCGTTCGGGTTAGGCCGCCGCAAGCGACGGTGAAACGAAGCCGCGCATTCTAGTCAAACTTGCCGACTCGCGCAAGCACTAATTCAGGATATGTTTCCAGCCTGGATTAACTCAAGCTGTCTTGACTACACGCCACGACTTGGTCTTCGACAACGGGCGCGTCTCTTCGATCGTGACGACATCCCCCTGGTTGCACTCATTGTTCTCATCGTGTGCGTGATACTTTTTGGAAACACGCACCACTTTGCCCAACACCGGGTGCTTCACCTTGCGCTCCACCAGCACAGTGACTGTCTTGTCCATCTTGTCGCTAACGACTGTGCCTGTCAGCGCACGTTTCAGATTCGTTGCACTCATTGCTGAACACCTTTTTCTGTCAATACTGTTTTAATCCGGGCGATGTCGCGGCGCACCGTGCTCAACTGGCTGGTATTGCTCAATTGCTGGGTAGCCAATTGCATCCGCATACTGAATTGCGCCTTGCCCAGGGACAACAACTCCTGCTGCAAATCAGCCACCGATTTTTTCTTCAGGTCACTTGCCTTCATGATTACGCCCCTACTTGTCTAACTACGAAAGTCGTTTCGAGCGGCAACTTGGCTGTTGCCAGCTTGAATGCCTCACGCGCCAACGACTCCGGCACTCCATCCATCTCATACAACATCTTGCCGGGACGGATCTCGGCAACGTAGTACTCCGGATTACCCTTGCCGTTACCCATCCGGACTTCGGCCGGCTTTTTCGAGATCGGCTTGTCCGGGAAAATGCGGATCCAGATACGACCACCCCGTTTGATGTGACGAGTCATCGCACGGCGTGCCGCTTCGATCTGGCGCGCAGTCAAACGGCCGCGACCTACGGCCTTGAGACCGAATTCGCCAAAACTGACCTGGTTGCCGCGCGTCGCAACGCCGGTGTTACGGCCCTTTTGCTCCTTGCGGTATTTTCTTCTAGCTGGCTGTAGCATGTTTAGCTCCCGACTTTCTTACTTTTTTTTCCGGCTCTGCCACCGCAGCAGCGACCTCTTCCTGGTGATCGGTATGGTCACCTTTATAGACCCACACTTTCACGCCGATAATCCCGTAGGTGGTCTTCGCTTCGGCAAAACCGTAGTCGATGTCTGCCCGCAGGGTATGCAACGGCACGCGGCCTTCGCGATACCACTCGGTGCGGGCAATTTCGATGCCGTTCAGCCGGCCGCCGCTCATGATCTTGATCCCCTGCGCACCGAGGCGCATTGCGTTCTGCATGGCACGTTTCATCGCACGGCGGAACATGATGCGTTTTTCCAGTTGCTGCGTGATCGACTCGGCAATCAGTTGCGCGTCAATTTCCGGCTTGCGCACCTCTTCGATATTCAGCCCCACATCCGGCAAGCCCATGCGCACTCGCAATTCGGCGCGGAGTTTTTCGATGTCCTCACCCTTTTTGCCGATCACCACACCCGGACGCGCGGTATAGATGGTGATTTTTGCGTTCTTCGCGGGGCGCTCGATGATGATCTTCGATACGCCGGCACCCGCCAGTTTCTGCTTCAGGTAGTCGCGTACTTCGATATCCTTGAGCAACAATTCAGCAAAATGCTTGCTGTTTGAATACCACTTTGATGTCCAGTTTTTCTGGACGCTCAAGCGGAATCCAATCGGATTAATTTTCTGACCCATGCTTTTAGCTCCCGACGGTGATCGTAATGTGGCAGGTTTGCTTCTCGATGCCTGTCCCGCGGCCTTTGGCACGGGGGATCATGCGCTTCAGGGAGGCGCCCTTGTCAACATAGATGGTGGAAACTTTCAGTTCGTCGATATCTGCGCCATCGTTATGCTCGGCATTGGCGATGGCAGAATCGAGCGCCTTCTTGATGATGGCGCCACCTTTCTTCGGGCTGAAAGTCAGAATGTTTAACGCTTGCGCCACAGGCAAGCCGCGAATCTGGTCTGCGACCAGCCTGGCCTTCTGCGCCGACAGGCGAACACCACGAATAACTGCTGTTGTACTCATCATGTCTCCTTATTTCTTGGCGACTGCTTTTTTATCGGCAGCGTGACCTTTGAAGGTGCGGGTCAATGAAAATTCGCCAAGTTTGTGCCCCACCATATTCTCGGAGACATACACCGGAACGTGCTGCTTGCCATTGTGAACCGCGATGGTCAAGCCAACGAATTCAGGCAGCACCACAGATCGGCGCGACCAGGTCTTGACCGGGCGCTTGTCACTGGTGGCGCGCACTGCTTCAACCTTCTTCAGCAGATGCAGATCGACGAACGGGCCTTTTTTAATAGAACGTGCCATTTTTGCTTTACCCCTTAAGCCTTGTAGCGGCGACGCACGATCATGCTCGTGGTCCGCTTGTTACTACGTGTGCGATAACCCTTGGCCGGAACGCCCCACGGACTGACCGGATGACGGCCCGCCGCAGTCTTGCCTTCACCACCACCGTGCGGGTGATCGACCGGGTTCATCACCACCCCGCGCACGGTCGGGCGGATGCCGCGCCAACGGTTCGCGCCGGCCTTGCCAATGGAGCGCAGCGAGTGCTCGCCATTGCCGACTTCGCCCAGCGTCGCACGGCAATCGATATGCACCTTGCGAATCTCGCCGGAGCGGAGACGCAGTTGGGCATAGCTCCCTTCGCGTGCCAGAAGTTGCACCGCAGCACCTGCCGAACGCGCCAACTGCGCGCCCTTGCCCGGCAGCATCTCAATCGCATGAATGGTTGAACCAACCGGCATATTGCGCAACGGCAAGGTATTACCCGGCTTGATTGGCGCTTCCGAGCCGCTCACCAGTTCCGCGCCGGCGGAAATGCCTTTGGGGGCCAGAATATAGCGACGCTCACCATCCGCATAAAGCAGCAGAGCCAGGTGCGCACTGCGGTTCGGGTCGTATTCCAGGCGTTCGACCTTGGCTGGAATGCCGTCCTTGTTGCGCTTGAAATCGACCACGCGATAGTGTTTCTTATGGCCGCCACCCATATGGCGCACAGTGATATGACCATTGTGGTTGCGACCGGCAGTACGCGTCTTTTTTTCCAGCAACGCGGCAACCGGCTTGCCTTTGTGCAGCTCTTTGTTGACCACGCGCACGACGGCACGTGTGCCCGGCGAGGTTGGTTTGAGTTTGATCAGTGCCATGTTTTACCCCTGCTCACTTGCGGCAAAGTTGATTTCCTGGCCAGCAGCAAGGCTGACGTAGGCTTTTTTCCAGTCCTTGCGACTCCCCATGAAACGACCGAAACGCTTTTGCTTGCCCTTGACATTGCTGACCTGAACGCTGTCAACCGTGACCTTGAACATCTTTTCCACTGCCGCCTTGATTTCCGGCTTGGTCGCATCGCTTGCCACGTGAAAAATCACCTGGTTGTTCTTTTCCGCAACAAAGGTTGCCTTCTCGGAAATTTGCGGCGCACGCAGCACATTCAGCAAACGTTCTTCATTGAATTTGATTGTACTCATGCCAGCAACTCCTCGATTTTCGCGATCGCATTGCGCGTGACCAGCACATTGGAGAAACGCACCAGACTGACCGGATCGGCCTGATGCGCCTCGACCACCAGCACATTCGGCAGATTGCGCGAAGACAGATACAGGTTCTCGTCGATGCTGTCCGTGATGATCAGCAGACGCACATCCTGCAGCCCCATATCCTTGATTTTGTCAGCCAGCAGCTTGGTTTTAGGCGCAGCAATCGACAAGCCTTCGATCACGCTCAAGCGGCCATCGCTCACCAACTTCGAGAAGATGGATGCAAGACCGGCGCGATACATCTTGCGATTGATCTTTTGCGAGTAGTTCTGATCCGGGCTGTTCGGGAATATCTTGCCGCCCCCGCGCCACAATGGGCTGGATGCCATACCGGCGCGTGCGCGCCCGGTACCTTTTTGCGCGAAGGGTTTGCGCGTGGACTTGGCGATCTCGCTGCGTCCCTTTTGTTTGCTGTTGGCGGAACGCGCGTTGGCCTGGTAAGCCGTCACCAGCTGATGCACCAGCGCCTCGTTGTACTCGCGACCGAACAGGTCGTCAGAAGCATTGATGCTCGCGCCCGGCTTGCCGTTCTCGTTGATAAATTTCAGTTCCATCATGCCCCCGCTTTCACTGCCGGACGAACGATCACATCGCCGCCGGGCGCACCTGGCACTGCCCCGCGCACCAGCAACAACTGGCGCTCAGCGTCAATGCGAACGATTTGAAGATTTTGCACGGTGCGCTGCACGTCACCGAGGTGGCCGGTCATGCGCTTGCCCGGGAAGACGCGCCCCGGATCCTGCGCCATACCGATGGAACCCGGCACATTGTGCGATTTGGAGTTACCGTGTGAGGCGCGACCTGATTTGAAGTGGTGACGCTTGATGGTGCCGGCGTAGCCTTTACCGATCGTCACACCCGTCACATCGACAATTTGGCCAACCTGGAACAGATCGATCCCCATCTTGCCACCAAGGGCGAGATCGGCGAGCTGTTCCGGGGTCGCAGTGAATTCCTTGAGCACGCTACCCGCCTCGGCTCCCGCCTTGGCGAAATGCCCGGCAGCGGCCTTGGTTACACGACTGGCACGGCGCGTTCCATACGCGAGCTGCACAGCACTGTAACCATCCGTAGCGACCGTTTTGATCTGGGTGACACGATTGTTGGACACGTCCAGTACGGTTACCGGCAACGATGCTCCGTCGTCGGTAAAGATACGGGTCATGCCAATCTTGCGACCGACAAGTCCTAAACTCATTTTGTTTTCCTTTATTAAGGGGCCGACTTCAATTGGTCGGCCGATTCAGATACTGCGACTACTTTTACTGCAACTTTATTTCCACATCGACCCCGGCGGGCAGGTCAAGCTTCATTAGCGCATCCACTGTCTTGTCCGTCGGATCAATGATGTCCATCAGGCGCAGGTGGGTGCGAATCTCGAACTGATCACGCGAAGTCTTGTTGACGTGCGGTGAACGCAATACGTCAAAACGCTCGATCTTGGTCGGCAACGGAACCGGCCCCTTGACCACTGCGCCGGTGCGCTTGGCGGTATCCACGATCTGCAGGGCAGACTGGTCGATCAGACGATAGTCGAACGCCTTCAGGCGAATGCGAATTTTTTGACTTTGCATAATCTTCTCTTGCATTTTTGCGGCAATGCCGCAGGTTTAAAGAACGAAAACGCGTGGCCGCAGCCACGCGAGGGCGCGCATTGTATGCTTACTCGATCACCTTGGCAACCACTCCGGCGCCGACGGTACGACCGCCTTCGCGG
>CAZSIO010000012.1:0-15546 GCA_964606865.1 uncultured Sideroxydans sp. | reverse complement strand
TGGCATGTTTATAGACCATCTGGGTGACGGTATTCTTCAGCAGCACCACGTACTGATCGAAAGAATCGATCTGGCCCTGCAGTTTGATGCCATTGACCAGATAGATGGCGACCTGCACATGTTCTTTGCGCAGGGTGTTCAGGAACGGGTCTTGTAGTTGTTGCCCTTTAATGCTCATTTTGTCGGCTCGCGAGGTGATAGAAACGCCGCCACTGTAATGGAAAACTACGCCGCGCGATAGTCTTTGGCGGCAGCACGCCTCGTGCAATTTAAAGCAAATTTGCAGCCATGGATTGGGCCACTCTCAGGTTGACGGGTTAAAATGCGCGTTTTTTTCAACCAAGTCCGGAAATCCAATGCTCGAACGCAATACAGATCCCCTCTTCTTTTCCTTTTTATTCCTCGCCTTCTCCCTGTCCAACCCCGCTTTTGCCGCCGCCGACGGAGCCTGGCAAGGCAGCGCGGACATCGCTTTTTCCCGCTCCGCGGGGAATACCAACGCCACCACCTACTCCCTGACCGTAGATGAAGCGCGCGCCACCGAAGAAAACAAGATAAGCCTGTTTGCCTCCGCGCTGTACGGTAAGAGCCAGGATGGGGTCACTGCCGACAAATCAAAAATAAGCGGGCGTTACGACCACAATCTAAGTCGTCGCGTATTCAGTTTCGGCCTGCTTGAATTTGAGCGCGACCCCCTCGCCAACCTAAAATTGCGCAGCAACGGCGGCGGCGGTCTGGGATATCACCTACTGACGGAAGATCCCAACAGATTGGACATATTTGGCGGCCTGTCGCGCAGCAATTCCCTGCGCATCAGCGGCCCCAGCGTGAGCCAGAGCGAACTGCTGTTGAGCGAAGAATCGGAACACAAGCTGGGCGATAACACCCTGCTCAAACAGCAATTAAGTTATTACCCGAACACCGAAGACTTTGCCGAGTTTCGTACCGTATTCTACGGCAGCCTGATATTTAAGCTGAACGGCACTGTGGGTTTATCAGTAAGCCTGCAAAACAAATACAGCAGCGATGTCGGCAGCAACGTCAAACACAGCGACACGGTGCTCCTCACCGGTCTCAATATCAAGCTGTAAAGCCGAATAATCGGTTGGGCCGAAAACCCAATGCAGGAGCGGCATCAGCCGCGAATCACCACCAGCAAACCGGGTTCTACTTTATCCGTACAGTTTGCGCCCGCGAATGCGCTTGCGGTGGGCGGAGCGCTCCTCGCTTTCGGTGAGCGGTCTTGGCGCCTTGTCGGCGAACGGGTTCTTGCCCGACTTGAATTCGATGCGCAGCGGCGTGCCCTGCAACTTGAAAGCGTCGCTGAAACACTTCTCCAGATAGCGCTGGTAGCTGGCGTGCACTTTGTCCAGCGCGCTGCCGTGGACGATGATCAGCGGCGGGTTGCTGCCGCCCTGGTGCGCGTAGCGCATCTTTGGCCGGAAGATGCCGCCGCGCGGCGGCGCCTGTTTCTCGACTGCCGCCAGCAGGACGCGCGTCAGTTGCGGCGTCGGCAGCTTGGCCATCGCTGAAGCATAGGCCTGATTCACCGACTTCAGCAGGGCATCGACCCCGGTGCCGTTCAGGGCGGAGATGAAATGATGCTTGGCAAAGCCCAGGAAATGCAGCTTGCGGTCGATGTCGCGCTTGGCACTGTCGCGCGCGTATTCATCCAGCCCGTCCCATTTGTTCACCGCCAGCACCAGCGCGCGCCCGGCCTGCAGCACGAAGTCGGCAAGGTGGGCGTCCTGTTCGGTGATCTGGTCGCTGGCGTCCACCACCAGCACCACCACATTGGCATCCTCGATCGCCTGCAGGGTCTTCACCACCGAGAACTTCTCGATCGCCTCGTCAACCTTGCCCCGGCGCCGCACGCCGGCAGTATCGATGATGGTGTATTGCTTGCCCGCCCGCTCGAAATCGATGTAGATGGAATCGCGCGTCGTGCCCGGCTGGTCGAAGGCAATGACCCGCTCTTCGCCCAGAATGGCGTTGACCAGGGTCGATTTGCCCACATTCGGGCGGCCAACGATGGCGAGTTTGGGATGATCGGATTTTTCTTCGGCCTCATCTTCAGTGACGGGCAGTTCATCCAGCGCCAGCTCGATCATTTCGGCGACATTCTCGCCGTGCGCCGACGAAATGGGCAGGGGTTCGCCCAGGCCGAGCTCGTGGAATTCGGCCGTGACGCGCGCCCGCTGCATCCCTTCCGCCTTGTTCACCAGCAACAACAGGGGGCGTCCACTCTTGCGCAACTGGGTGGCGATGATCCGATCATGCGGTGTCAGACCGTCGCGGCCATCGACGATGAACAGCACCAGATCGGCTTCATCCACCGCCTGCCGCGTCTGCTTCGCCATTTCGTGCAGAATGCCCTCTTTTGCGACCGGCTCCAGGCCGCCCGTATCCACCACCAGAAAGGGACGTTCGCCGACGCGGCCACGGCCGTAATGGCGGTCGCGCGTCAGGCCGGGCTGGTCGGCCACCAGCGCATCGCGGCTGCGCGTGAGGCGGTTGAACAGCGTGGATTTACCCACGTTGGGACGACCGACGAGAACGAGTGTGGGTAACATCAGCGTCTGACCGTAACCAACAGGAGTTGGCCATCACGGGTCTGCACCAGTGCGCCGTCGCCGAGCAGACTCGGCGCAGTCAGAATCGCGCTGCCATCGGTGGTGCGGCGCGCCACGATACTGCCGTCCAGACTGCTGAACAGATGCAGATATCCCTCAAAATCTCCGGCAAGCAGATATTCCTCAAATGGATAAGGCGCACTGACCGCGCGCCGCGCCAACTGCTCGTTTTTCCACAGGGTGGCGCCCGTGCTTTTGTCCAGCGCGTACACCGTGCCCTCCGCATCGGTCAGATACAGAAACTTGCCAAACAGGGACAAGCCTTTATCGCTGGACAGATCGCGCGTCCACAACGGATTGCCGCGTATCGCATCGAAACAGACCAGCCTTCCCTGAAACGCGACGGCGCACAATTGCGTGTCGTCCACCGCCGGCAGGCTGGTGATGTCGCTGATGCGCTCCAGTTCGGTATTGCCGCGCGGTTGCGACACCGCCGCCTCCCAGATCACCACACCCTTGGTCAGGCCGATCGCCGCCACCCTGCCGCCCGCAAAGCCGGCATACACCATGCCGTTGCGAATCACGACGCCGGCATGATTGCGCACGATCAGCGCCGGCGTGGAACGCTCGTACAACCACAACCGTTCTCCGCTCACCGCATTCAATCCGGCGATGCGCCCGTTACCGGAGCGTGCCACAACGATTCCTGCCGCCACCTGTGGCGCGCTCAACACCTCGCTGGAAACCCTGGTTTGCCAGCGCAGTTTGCCATCCGCCTCATCGAATGCGGCCACCACGCCCTTGTCGCTGCCCACCAGCACCAATCCCTCGCCCGCGCCGACCCCGCCGGAAATCGTAAAACCGGGATCGATTTTCCAGATCTGCTTTCCGCTATCGCGGTCGAAGCGATACACATAACGGTCGCTCGCCGCGAATACCGCCTCGCGCGTGACTCCCGGCGTCAGCACGTTGAAGCCGGCATCGCCCACGCCCTGCTGCCAGCGCACATCGAGGTGCGCAGTGGGCTCGAACTTGAGTAGTTCCGCCGGTTTGAGCGCAGGCTGGCTACTGCTGCAAGCGCCCAGCAGCGCCAGCACGATGAGAATCGGAAAACGGCTTAAGCTCATTGCGCGCTACCCAATCCGTCCAGCTTCAGTTGAATCAAGTTGCGATAGGTACTTTTCGCATCCGTCTTGTCGAGTGCCAGTTGATAGGCCACGCGCGCATCCGCCGTTTTCCCCATCGCCAGCAGGACATCGCCCTTGAGATCGGCGTACAAGCCGCTGAAAGATGCCGGATGTGCCGCCGCGAGCTGTTGCAGCGCGGCGTCATACTGCTTCTCATCCAGCAACACGCTGGCCAGCTTTAGCCGCGCCGTGTCCTGCAAGGCAGTCTCGCCCGCATGTTCGACCACCCATTGCAGCTGCACCTTGGCCCGTGCCGCATCGCGCGCCTGCAAACTGGCTTGCGCTGCCAGCAATTGCGCGCGCGGCGCATAGGCGCTGTCGCCATAACGGTTCGCCAGCGCATCCGCCGCATCGCCGATGCGTTTGGCATCTCGACTTTCCACTTGCTGCAGCACTTCGCCGTACAGTTTGGCCGCATCCGCAGCCTGGCTCGCCTGATGGTTGCGCCAATACTGGTTGCCGGCAAACGCGAGCGCCCCCAGCAACACGATGCCGATAATCCAGTTGCCGTTCTCTTTCCACCACGCCTTGAAGGCATCGACCTGTTCCTGCTCGTGCAAATCCAATTCAGCCATTTCCGTTTCCCTTTAAACATAAATCTCGCGTAGCGAGGGCATACCGTACCCCTCGCCCTATGGGAGAGGGGGAACGGGGGTGAGGGCAACGCGCAGGGTGCAGACGATTCATCCGATTGGATGGCCTGCGCCCTGTGCGTTACTTGATCAATTCACGAATCCGTTGCGGCAAATCCGCCCCGCCCACACGCTGCTGTTCGCCACCGCGCAAAGGCTTGAGCGTCGCCGCGCCCGCCGCCGCCTCATCATCACCGATGATGACCGCGCAAGCCGCGCCGCTACTGTCCGCCTTCTTCATCTGCGCCTTGAAACTGCCGCCGCCGCAATGCAGCAGCACCCTCAATCCCGCATCGCGCAATGCTTCCGCGGTCACGCTCGCCAGCGCATCCGCTGCCTCGCCCTGATGCACCAGATACACATCCAGCGGCAGCGGCGGATTCTGCATGCCGTCTTCCTGCAGCAGCGCCAGCAGGCGTTCGATACCCATGGCAAAGCCGCAGGCCGGCGCGGGCTTGCCGCCGATCTGTTCGATCAGCCCGTCGAAGCGGCCACCGGCGCAGATCGTGCCCTGCGCGCCCAGGCGCGTTGTCACCCACTCGAACACCGTGCGGTTGTAATAATCCAACCCGCGCACCAGGCGCGGATTGATCTCGAACGCGATGTCGTGGCGGCGCAGGATCGCCTGCACCGCATCGAAGTGCGCCAGCGCATCGTCTTCCAGCTCGTCCAGCAACTTCGGCGCGCCTTCCACCAGCGCCTGCATCGCCGGATTCTTGCTGTCGAGGATGCGCAGCGGATTGCTGTACAGGCGGCGCTGCGCATCAGCGTCCAGCGCGTCCTTGTTTTGCTCGAAATACGCGATCAGCTTCTCGCGATGGCGCTGGCGCGAAGCGGCATCGCCCAGCGTGTTCAATTGCAGCGCCACATCGCGCAGACCCAGCTTGCGCCACAGCCGCGCGCACATGATGATCTGCTCGGCATCGATGTCCGGCCCGGCAAAGCCGAGCGCCTCCACCCCGATCTGGTGGAACTGGCGATAACGCCCCTTCTGCGGACGCTCGTGGCGGAACATCGACCCCGCGTACCACAGGCGCTGCGGCGCGTTATACAGCAGATTGTGCTGCAACGCCGCGCGCACGCAGGAAGCCGTCCCTTCCGGGCGCAGCGTGAGCTGGTCGCCGTTGAGGCTGTCCTCGAAGCTGTACATCTCCTTCTCGACGATGTCGGTCACTTCGCCGATGGCGCGCTTGAACAGCGCCGTCTGCTCCAGCAGCGGCATGCGGATGTTGCGATAACCGTAGCCTTCCAGCCAGTCGCGCACTTCATCCTCGAACCACAGCCACAGCCCGGCCTCATCCGGCAGGATGTCATTCATGCCGCGCACGGCTTGCACAGGGGAATTGCTCATTGAATACCGAAAGTTATCGGCGCGTCGGCAGCGACTTCATGCGCCCGCGCCAGGGGATTTATCGAGGGCGCGATGGTAGCAGGAAAGGCCCGCGCTAACCAGCGGCAGGCGCGTGGCGTTGCAGCGCCCAGGCGACATGTTCCCGCACCAGTGCCGACGGGTCGTGGGCGCGCTGGTGCAGGGCAAGCACCACTTCCGGCGTGGTGGGGGCATTGCCGAGCGCGACCGCGATATTGCGCAGCCATTGTTCATGGCCGATGCGGTAGATGGGGCTTCCCGCCAGACGCGATAAAAAATCTTCCTCGTTCCAGCCGAACAATTCGACCAGCGAGACATCGTCCAAGCCGTTGCGCACGGCAAAATCCGCCTCGACCGTGGTTTGCGCGAAGCGGTTCCACGGACACACCATCTGGCAGTCATCGCAGCCGTAGATGCGATTGCCGATGAGCGGGCGCAACTCGGGCGGCATGCTGCCTTTGAGTTCGATGGTGAGATAGGAGATGCAGCGCCGCGCGTCGAGCTGGTAGGGCGCAGTGATCGCCCGGGTCGGGCAGATGTCGAGGCAGGCACGGCAGGTGCCGCAATGGTTCTCTCCCGGCGTATCCACCGGCAACGGCAGATCGACGAAGATCTCGCCCAGAAAGAAATACGAGCCCTGTTCGCGCGACAGCAGCAGGGTGTGTTTGCCGCGCCAGCCGAGGCCGGCCTTCTGCGCCAGCTCGACCTCAAGCACGGGCGCTGAGTCGGTGAACACGCGACAGGCGGCCTGCGGTACGGCGGCACTGATTTGCTCTGCCAGTTTCTGCATGCGGTTGCGCAACACTTTGTGATAGTCGCGTCCCAGCGCATAGCGGGAAATGAATGCACGCTCGCCATCGGCCAACACTGCCTGCGTGTCTCGTGCATCGCCCGGATAGTAATTCATGCGCAGCGAGATCACGCGCAGGGTACCCGGCAGCAGTTCCGCCGGCCGCGCGCGTTTGCTGCCATGTTTTGCCATATAATCCATCGCACCGTGACGCCCGTCGGCCAGCCATTGCAGCAGATGCGTCTCGGCCGCGCCGAGTTCGGTGTCGCCGATGCCGACCGACTGAAAACCGAGCGCCTTGCCCCACGCCCTGATGCGCGCGGCAAGCTCAACTAAATCCACGTGGGGTGCGTTTGTTTGCATACGCCGAATCATAGCCGAAGTGAGGTAAGCGGGCGCTCCGCCGCAAGTCCGGAGCTTGCAATTGACTTGCCCGATGAGACGGCCACGGCGAACTTTGCCGCGCGTCTGGCGTCAGTGCTCAAGCCGGGACTGATGATTTATCTGTTCGGCGATCTGGGTGCGGGCAAGACCACGCTGGTGCGCGGCGTGTTGCGGGCGCTGGGTTACGGCGGACGGGTCAAAAGTCCCACCTATACCCTGCTTGAGCGTTACACGACGGGTGGCTTGCACCTGTGCCACTTCGATCTGTATCGTTTCCGTGATGCGGATGAATGGGAAGCATCGGGTTTCCGCGATGAATTCGACGGGCGCAATATCTGTCTGGTCGAATGGCCGCAACAGGCCGCCGGTTTGTTGCCTGCCGCAGACATCACGCTCACTTTGGAGATGCTGCACAACGGACGCGCGCTCACTCTCCATGCCAATAGCCAAACAGGACAGGAATGTTTGAACGACTTATAAAATACAGCCTCTGGCTGACGCTGCTGTGGCTGCTGCCCGCGCAGGCCGAGGTGACGGTCGGCGCCGCGCGGCTGTGGCCGGCGCAGGATTACACCCGCCTCACGCTGGAATCCAAAAAGGCGCTCTCCTACAACATGTTCACGCTGGCCAACCCGCAGCGACTGGTGGTCGATCTGGAAAACGTCGCACTCGATGCCACCCTGAACGGACTGGCCGGCAAGGTCAGCAACGATGATCCCTACATCAAGAGCTTGCGTGTCGGACGTTTCAAGCCCGGCATCGTGCGTCTGGTGTTCGATCTCAAGGCCGAAATCAAACCGCAGTTGTTCAGCCTCAAACCGGTCGGCGATTACGGACACCGCCTGGTGCTGGACGTCTATCCCGCCACGCCGCCCGACCCGCTGATGGCATTGGCCACACAGATGGAACAGAAACTCGCCACAGACTTGCCCGTCGCGAGTGATGTCACGGCCAGCCCGTCCGCGCCCGCAGCGGTGAGCGCCCCCCTGCCCGCCCCGCCGCCCGAATTGCGTAACCGCCTGTTCATGGTGGCGGTCGACGCGGGGCATGGCGGCGAAGACCCGGGCGCGCGCGGGCGGCGCGGCACGCGTGAAAAAGAGGTGACGCTGGCGATCGCGCGCCGCCTGAAAGCGCAGATCGATGCCACGCCCGGCATGCGTGCCATTCTGATCCGCGACGGCGACTATTTCATCCCGCTGGTCGGACGGGTGACCAAGGCGCGCCAAGCGCACGCCGACTTGTTCGTTTCCATCCATGCCGACGCCTTCATCAAACCGCATGCGCGCGGCTCCTCGGTGTTCGCCCTGTCCGAGGGCGGCGCGACCAGCGCCAGCGCGCGCTGGCTGGCAAAGAAGGAAAACGAGGCCGACCTGATCGGCGGCGTGAACCTGGCGGTGAAAGACCCCTACCTCGCGCGCACCCTGCTCGACCTGACGCAAACCGCCACCATCAACGACAGCATGAAACTGGCACGGCATGTACTGGACGAACTGCAGGATGTGAATACGCTGCACCGCGGCCATGTCGAGCAGGCCGGATTTGCCGTGCTGAAATCGCCGGATATCCCCTCCATCCTGGTGGAGACCGCCTTCATCAGCAACCCTGAGGAGGAGAAGCGCCTGCGCGATGAGGACTATCAGGAAAAGATGGCAGCCGCCATTCTGGCGGGCATCCAGCGCTATTTCGCGCAGAACCCGGCCTTGTCCAGACCGTCCTTCGCGCAAAGCCGGTAGTCATCCATCTGCGACAATATGTCGCGCCTCCGCCGGTTTTTTCTTCTATAAAATCCGTGTCCCCTTCACCTCACGGAGACAATCCTCATCATGCGTACTCGCCACTATCATTTGATTTGCGCTGCATTGTTGTTGGCGGCACCGCCCGCCCAAGCTTCCTGCGGCAGCTCGGTATGTTCCATCAATACCAACTGGGATGAGCACAGCCCCAGCCAACCGGGATTGAGCCTGGATCTGCGCTACAGCAGCATAAAGCTGGATCAGTTGCGCGCCGGCAGCAACAAGGTGACCCCTGAAGATCCCACCGACCCGGCGTTGACACCGGGCGATGAAGTCGAAAATCTTTATACCGACAACCGTTTGCTCAGCGCCACCCTCGATTACTCCTTGGACGAGAGTCTGGGTGTCTCCGTGCAACTGCCCTATGTGATGCGCACGCACAAACACACCATCGCCGACCCCGTCACGCCGGTCGTGGAGACTTTCGATGCCAGTGCTTTGGGCGACATCCGGGTGGTCGGGCGTTATCGCTTCGCACTGGATGACCTGAGCGGATTCGGCATCAAAGCCGGGTTGAAATTGGCGACGGGCAAAAAAGATATCGCCAACGATCAGGGCGCGGTTCCGGGTGAAGTGTCGCTCCAGCCCGGCAACGGCAGCACCGACCTGATCCTCGGCGCCTTCTGGCAACAGGGCGCACACGGCGCTGCCTTGAGTTATTTCGCGCAGGGCACGCTGCAAACGTCGGCCAATCACCTCGCCGACTTCAAGCCCGGCAACCAGATCAATCTCGACGCGGGGATGCGGTATGCGCTGGGCCGTAGCGCCAGCGCCCTGCTGCAACTCAATTATCAGGACAACGCGCAGGACAGCGGCATTGCCGCACCCGCCGATGCGTCCGGCGTGCCCGGCACGGCGACGGGCGGAAAATTCCTCTACCTGACACCCGGCATCAGTTTCGCCGTCGTTCCCGGCACCAACCTGTATGGTTTGCTGCAGCTGCCGCTGTCACAGAACGTCAATGGCGAACAGCTCACCGCCAGCAAATCGTTCACGCTCGGCGTCAATCACCGTTTCTGACTGGTTGCCACTTGAACCGATGAAGGCATCCTGCGGGATGCCTTTTTTATTCCGGAAAAACGCCCGTGGAAAGATAGCGGTCACCGCGATCGCAGACGATGAACACGATGGTGGCGTTCTGCACCTGCTGCGAGATGCGCAAAGCAAGGCTCAACGCACCGCCGGAAGAGATGCCGCAAAAAATCCCTTCTTCCCGCGCCAAACGGCGCGTCATGTCTTCCGCCGCCTGCTGGCCGACGTACTCGATGCGATCCACGTTCTGCGCGCTGTAAATCTTCGGCAGGTACGCCTCCGGCCATTTGCGGATGCCGGGGATCTGCGCACCTTCTTCCGGCTGCGCGCCAACGATCTGGATGGCGGGATTTTTTTCCTTGAAGAAACGCGAGCAGCCCATGATGGTGCCGGTGGTGCCCATGCTGCTGACGAAGTGCGTGACCTTGCCCTGCGTGTCGCGCCAGATCTCGGGCGCGGTGCCCTCGTAATGCGCGAGCGGATTGTCCGGGTTGGCGAACTGGTCGAGGATGATGCCGCGCCCGGCATCGCGCATCTTCTCTGCCGTATCGCGCGCCAGCTCCATGCTGCCCGCTCTCGGGGTTAGCACCAGTTCCGCGCCGAACGCGCGCATGGTCTGGCGCCGTTCCACGCTCTGGTTCTCCGGCATCACCAGGATCATCTTGTAGCCGCGCATCGCCGCGGCCATTGCCAGCGCGATGCCGGTGTTGCCGCTGGTGGCCTCGATCAGCGTGTCGCCGGGCTTGATCGTGCCCCGTTCTTCGGCATGGCGGATCATCGAAAGCGCCGGCCTGTCCTTCACCGAACCGGCCGGGTTGTTACCTTCCAGCTTGGCCAGGATGACATTGGAGGTGTTTCCCGGAATGCGTTTGAGTTGCACCAGCGGCGTGTTGCCGACATAGTCTTCCAGCGTCTTGTACATAGTCGATTCCCCACAAAAAACCAAAGCCCGATGGGTCGGGTTTGAGCGTGTGTTGTTGGGGCTTTAGCCCCGTACAAACACGGCCCACCCCTCGCGGGTGTAACCCGACAAAGTTAGTTTGACAGCGTGTTGTCGGACTGAAGTCCGACCCACAAAATTCTCGACTTCCCTGTGGGTCGGGTTTTAACCCGACAGATTGGTCGGGTCATTGTCGGACTAAAGTCCGACCCACAAAACCACTGTGCGCTAGACAGACTTGGCCAACAGCTGCTGCACGTAGCGCGCCGTGCCCTGCTCCACGGTCAGGAACGGTGCGGCGTAACCCGCACCGCGCAAGGCCGCGATGTCGGCCTGCGTATAGCTCTGATATTTGCCGCGCAAGGCGTCCGGGAACGGGATGTACTGGATGATTTTTTGCGCCAGCATCTGCTCCGGGGTCAACACACTTTCATTGTTGGCGACGCGCAGGGTGTTGATGGCGGCGACTGCCACATCGTTGAAACTCTGCGCATTGCCGGTGCCGAGATTGAAGATGCCCGACTGTTCGGGATGATCGAGGAAATACAGGTTGACCTTGACCACATCCTCTACCGAAACAAAATCGCGGCGCTGGCCGCCGTTGGCATAGCCGTCGCAACCCTCGAACAATTTCACGCAACCGTCGGCGCGATACTGGTTGAAGAAGTGATACGCCACCGATGCCATGCGCCCCTTGTGCTGTTCGCGCGGGCCATACACGTTGAAGTAGCGGAAACCGACGATCTGCGCGGTACGCTGATCCCAGCGCCGGCGCACCACCTGGTCGAACAAGAACTTGGAATAGGCATAGACGTTGAGCGGCGACTCGTATTCGCGGCTTTCCTTGAACACGCCGCCGCCGCCATAGACCGAGGCGGAGGAAGCGTAGAGGAAGGGCACTTCCTCGTCCTGGCAATGGTCAAGCAGCGCCAGGGTGTAGCGATAATTGTTCTGCATCATGTAGCGGCCATCCGTCTCCATGGTGTCGGAACACGCGCCCTCGTGCAGCACCGCCTTGATCTCGCCATCAAAGTCGCCGTCGATCAAGCTCTCGATGAAATCTTCCTTGTCCAGATAATCGGCGATCTCGCAGTCGGCGAGATTCCTGAACTTGTCAGCCTTGCTCAAATTATCGACTGCGATGATGTTGGTCTCGCCGCGCTGGTTGAGCGCCTTGACCAGATTGGACCCGATAAACCCTGCTGCTCCCGTCACCACGTAATACATATCATTCCCCCATATCTTCCAGAATCTCTTCGCGCGACACCACCGCCGTGCCCAGCTTGCCCACCACCACGCCCGCCGCGCGGTTGGCAATCCGCACGGCATCCAGCATGCTCGCGCCACTCGCCAGCATCACCGCCAGCGTGGCGATCACCGTGTCGCCCGCGCCGCTGACGTCGAACACTTCGCGCGCCTGCGTCGGTTCGTGCAACACATCCCGGGCGCGGAACAGCGACATCCCCTCCTCGCTGCGCGTGACCAGCAGCGCGTCGAGTTCCAGTTCGGCGCGCAATTTTTGCGCCTTGGCGGTCAACTCTGCTTCGTCCTTCCAGCTCCCTGCCACATCGCGGAATTCGCTGCGATTCGGCGTGAGCAGGGTCGCGCCGTGATAGCGCGCATAGTCGTCGCCCTTGGGATCGACCAGCACCGGTTTCCCCGCCGCACGCGCCAGCCGGATCATCTCGGCGATGTGGGTCAGCCCGCCCTTGCCATAATCGGACAGCAGCACCACGTCACACTGCGGCAAGCGGGTGCGGAAATCGGCCAGCTTGGCCTGCAACACTTCATGGCTGGGCTGTGTTTCAAAATCGATGCGCAGCAATTGTTGCTGGCGGGCGATGGCGCGCAGTTTGACGATGGTGGAAATACTGTCGTCGCGGTACAGCATGGCCTCGACTCTGCCCTGCCCGGTCAACAGCCGCTGCAAACACTCGCCCGCTTCGTCCGCGCCCACCACGGAAAGCAAGGTGCAATGCGCCCCGAGCGAGGCGATGTTGCGCGCCACGTTGGCCGCGCCGCCGGGACGCTCTTCCACCCTGCTCACTTTGAGCACCGGCACCGGCGCTTCCGGCGAAATGCGGCTCACGTCGCCAAACCAGTAGCGATCGAGCATCACATCGCCGACGACTAACACGCGCGCTTGATCAAATGACGGCAACTTCATACCAAGCCTCCTGTTTCCTTCAGAATATCCCGCAGGGCTTGCAGCGGATCGGGCGCCTGAGTGATCGGGCGACCGATGACCAGATAGCTCGCCCCGGCCGCCAATGCCGCACTCGGTGTCATGATGCGCGCCTGGTCATCCACTGCCGCTTGTGCCGGGCGGATACCCGGCGTGACCAGGCGGAAATCGGCACCGCATTGGCTGCGCAGGATGGCCGCTTCCTGCGCCGAGCAAACCACGCCGTCCAGCCCGCACGCCTGCGTCAAGCGCGCCAGACGCGACACCATCTGCGCCGGCGTGGACTCAATCCCAATGTCGTGCAGATCGTCCTGGGCCAAGCTGGTGAGGATGGTGACCGCAATCAATTGCGGGCGCCGCTCGACATGCGCCAACGCCGCGCGTGCCGCCTCCAGCATGCGCCGTCCGCCCAGCGCATGCACATTGACCATCCACACGCCGAGTGCGGCAGCCGACTTGCAGGCTTGCGCGGTGGTGTTGGGAATGTCGTGGAATTTCAGATCGAGAAAAATCTCGAAACCCAGCCGCTGCAACTGCTCGACCAACTGCGGCCCGGCGGCGGTGAACAATTCCTTGCCCACCTTGAGACGGCACAGGGCAGGCTGCAGTCGCCGCGCGAGTTCAAGCGCGGGCGCGGCCTGCGGATAATCGAGCGCAACAATGATTTTCGGATCATTCATGGCAGCACACCCGTTTCCTCGGTGCGGCGCGGACGATAGGTATCCCAGCTGTGGCAGGCAGGACAGTGCCAATAGAATTGGCGCGCTTTGAAGCCACAATGACTGCAACGGTACATGCCGAGCGTGCGGGTGCGGTCATGGATCAGATGCTTGACCAGTTCGATGTCGGTGCGGCGCTCGCCGTGATAGGACAGCAGTTGCGCCTCCAGCAGTTTTTCCAGGCCGAGCAAACTGGGATTGCGCCGCAGTTCGTCGCGCACCAGCTGATACGCGGCCTCGGCGCCTTCGCGCGCCACGACAGCGTCAAACAGTACGTTCATCAGATCGAGTGACGGGTATTGCTGCAACCAGCCGCGCAACAATTTCACCCCGGCTTCTTCCTCGCCCAGTTGTTGGTAAGCCAACAACAAGCGCGCCGCCACCAGCGGCAAATACTCTGCATCCTGTTGCTCGATCTTTTTCCAGGTTGTAATGGCGTCCGTCGTGTTGCCCGCGGCTAATGCGATATCACCCAACATCATGCTGGCACGCACATTCTTCGCATCGGCGACAAGCGCTTGTTCCAGATGAACGATAGCCGCTTCGGTTTGTTGCCTGGCCAGTTCGGCAGCGGCCAGCTCGCAAAAGAAGAAGGCCGCAAATCGGCCGTACGACTGCCCCGTCAGTGCCGCCAGACGCTGGCTGATGTCGATCGCCTTCAGCCAATCTTTTTCTTTTTGGTAAAGCTCGAGCAGAAACTCGTCAGCCTGCTTTTCGTAGGGCGTGCCGCGCAGCCGGTGCAACGCATCTTCCGCACGGTCGAGAATGCCCGCCTTCAGGTAATCCTGCGCCAACTCGAACAAAGCCTGCTGCTTTCTTTCCTCATCCAGATCCGCGCGCTCGACCAGATTGAGGTGCATGCGAATGGCGCGATCCACCTCACCCCGGCGGCGAAACAGGCTGCCCAGCGCAAAGTGCAGCTCGATCGTTTGCGGGTCAACTTTGACCACCTCGATGAATGCCTCGATCGCCTGATCCTGCTGTTCGTTGAGCAGGAAATTCAGCCCCTCGAAATACGAACGCGGGAGCGCACTCGACTCGGTCAGCAACTCTTTGATGTCGATGCGTGCGGCCAGCCACCCCATACCGAAGAAGAGCGGAAAGACCAGCAACATCCAGGGTTCAAAATCCATCGTCTATTTCTTTTCAGGGAAGCTATCGGGGCTGGACGGTGCTGCAGGCTGTTGCTGCGCTGTCTGTAATGCGCGTCTGGACCGCGTTAATTCACCGCGCACATGAAACCAGGGTTGCAACATGGCCAAAACACCCAAGAACATACCCAGCGCGAAGAAACTCAACAGCGCAACGACCAGCGAGGTATTCCACTCGTAGCCAAGGAAATAGCGCAATACAACCGGTTCGTCGTTTTTCAGGGCAAACCCGAGCAGTGCGACAAACAACACAATGCGCAGGAGCCAGGTCAGGTAATGCATTTCAATTCCTTGGTTACAAATCGTCGGGCAAAGATAGCATGAACGAAGAAAAATTGGCGGAGCACCTCGCAGTGCACCGCCAATTTGTCATGTCACCAAAACAGATCAGGCCTGCGGATAATCCACACGCTCCCGCAACTCCTTGCCCGCCTTGAAGTGAGGCACATACTTTGGCGGCACCTGCACCTTGTCGCCGGACTTGGGATTGCGGCCCTGGCGAGGCGGACGATAATTCAGGGCAAAACTGCCGAAACCCCGAATCTCGATGCGCCCGCCCTGTGCCAGCGTTGCCGCCATACTATCCAGAATAACCTTGACTGACAGTTCGGCATCCTTACCCAGCAATTGGGTGTGGCGCTCTGCCAGTTTGGCGATCAGGTCGGAACGTGTCATGGCGGTCATTCCCTGTTATTGCGCGTCAGCCTTGCTGGAATCCATCTTGGCCTTGAGCAATGCGCCCAGATTGGTGGAACCGGAGACACTGGTGTTTTCCGCCGTGAACTTCTGCA
>CAZSIO010000011.1:0-15603 GCA_964606865.1 uncultured Sideroxydans sp. | reverse complement strand
TATGCGTGGCTACCCAATCAACAGTTTTATGATGTGGGAAATCACAAGTGGCGATATAAAGAATAGCTACAAATTCTACGAATTCTTAAAAGGCTTCTGTCAGCGCTTCAACGACGAGAACCCTCATGTCGCAACCAGTGCCAGCTTTAAGGATTTCAAGGCGGTCATTGATGGCCAGCAGCGCCTTACGTCCCTCTATATTGGCTTATGCGGCACTTATGCATACAAGCAACCAAGGGTGTGGTGGCCGAATACGAAGGACGATGTACTACTGCCACCCAGGAAGCTTTATCTGGATCTGTTGCATCCGATCAAGGCGGATGAGGATGAAGCGCTCATGAAGTACAACTTCAAGTTCCTGACCGAGTCACAGTTTGATGAATCTAAGGTATGTCATCCTGCAGAGCACCACTGGTTCTGTGTGCAAGAGATATCGCGGATGCCAAAAGTGGACGGAGGGAACCACGTATGCAGCAAAGTGGTTAAGCCGTATCTTGAACAGCATGGCCTGCAGGACAATGAATTTTCTCAGGATACCCTATCGCAACTATATGATGTGATTCGGGTGCAGAAGCTGATCCATTATTTCAACGAGACCTGCCAGGAGCCTGACCATGTCTTGGATATCTTCATTCGTACCAATAGCGGCGGCACCAAACTCGATTTCTCCGACTTGCTGATGTCTATTGCGGTTGCAAACTGGGATGGGGATTTCAGGACGGAGGTTGATGAGCTCATCAGACAGATACACCAAAGTGATGAGATGGGTTTCTATCTGGAACGCGATTGGATATTAAAAACCTGTTTGATGCTTACCGGAGCAGACATCAAATTCAGAGTCGAGAACTTTAAGTCGGCCCAAGTCGAGGCAATACAAAGCGAGTGGGTAGGAATTAAGGAGTGCATTAAAGCGACCTTTAAGCTGATTCGCAGATTCGGAATAAATCCTCAGTCGTTGACTTCGAAAAATGCCGTCATCCCAATCTGTTACTACCTGTATAAGAAGAAGGTTCAGGACGGCCCTCTGTATGGCAGCATAAATAATTTGGCTAAACACGACGAAAAGCGTTCCAATATGAGTAGGTGGTTTTATATGGTCCTGCTCAAGGGCGTATTCGGTGGGCAGGCCGATGCAATTCTCGGCAGTATGCGAGATGTGCTGGACAAGAATATTAACGATGAGGTTTTCCCGTTGGCGCAAATAGTGGAGCGTTACCAAGCCACAAATAAGGATTTGCGCTTTGATGATGCATACATTGAAAGTTTGCTAGATACTCAGTATGGAGAAGGACGCTGCCGCGCGCTGCTGCATTTACTATTTCCGGAAATGAACCCGACAGAAATTTTCCATATCGATCACTTGCATCCCAAGGTTGTATTCGAGAGAAGCAGCCTTAAGCAATTCGATTTTCTACGAAAAAATCCAGAGCTCATGGGGTTTTTTAGCGATGTGCGTCATTGGAATTCGGTCGCCAATTTGCATCTTCTGAACGATTCACAAAATCTCTCCAAAAAGGATAAGCCGCTAAAATCATGGCTGGAGGCACCCGGCATGCACTTGGATGCAGCTAGCCTATTGGCGGGTGGGGCCAGTCTTGAATTCGAGGCATTCAAGGACTTTTATTCGAAACGCAGGGATGCCTTAAGAACAAGGTTAGTTAGTCGTGTATACATGACTTCATCACTGACCATCGATACGGCAAATGATGATTTTGACGAAGAAGTGGTTGAGGAATCGAAAGCCTGACTGATCTGACACGACAAGTGCTAATTGTTGGCAAGATTGATGCGACACATCCTGCCGCACCGCTGGTGTACATTCTACCTAAATGAATTTCCATAGACGGGCCACCTTCGAAAGCAAATCCAACATGAAAATCCGCTTCGGTCTCAACCTGGATGGTCAGCATGGCTGGCATGTGCGCGATACGCTGAACGGGATCACGGTTGGGGCTAGCGGTATGCTGGGGATACTTGAGCCGCAGCTTGGCTTGATCGCCGATGCCGTTCCGCAGTCCCGCCGCGTTGTCCAATATCTGGAATGCCTTAAGCAGTGCGACCACCCCAAACGTTTCTATCATCGCAGCCTTGAGGCCGATGAACTGGGCACTGCCGCCACCTTGCTCAACTGGCGTGATCAGTGGCAGCTGCATGGTTGGGAGGGGAAGGTGCCTGCTGGTGCTTCCGTGCGTTTACAGGACATGGCTGAGGTGGAGCAGGTCGCCTGTACCAAGGTTGCGCCGTCTGAAGGCGAGCGTCTGGCAAGCATCCTCCAGGTCATGGAGCGCCGCACTCCGGCAATTTCCGCAATCACTCTGACAGAACCACTCTCCAATCTCCCGAAGCGTTGGCAGCAGGTGTTGGCGCGTTTACCCGCTGAGTATGTGCCCTTTGCGCGTTCAGACGATTCTGGTCAGTTCCTGAACGCCCTGCAGGACCGTCTGATCCGTGCGCAGGCAGGCGAATCGTTCAAAGCCGATGACAAGCTCGACTATCAAGCGGATGGCTCGGTTGTCGTTGTGCGTGCTGAGACGCGGCTGCTCGCGTCTCGCTGGTTCGCGGAATATCTGGGGCAGGGTATCAGCGACGGTGTGCTGGTTGCCTCCGACAGTGCGGCACTGCTGGATGATATCGTGGCCGCATCCGGACAGGCGCGGCATGGTTTGGGTGAATCGAGTGCCTATCGTCCCGCCTTGCAGATTCTGCCGATGGCGTTGGCCCTGCTGTGGGCGCCACTGGATTTCAATGTGTTGATCTCCTTTCTGAGCCATCCGGTGTCGCCTGTGCGCAGTTATGCGCGCCGCCAGCTCGCAGGCAAGCTCGCTTCGAAGCCGGGCCTCGGTGGTGATGATTGGGAAATAGTGCTTGCCGATATCGACAAGCACTATGGGGTTGAAGCGTCCATTGTGCGCGAGCAGATCAGCACTTGGATCGACCACCCGCGTTTCGATCAGTCTGTGGGTGTGCCTGTCGCAGAGGTATTGTCGCGCGCGCAGAAGCTCGCTGATTTCTTCCGGGCACGATTGGGAGAAGAGGATGAGGCCGAACGGGCATCCTGGAATGCCGGTTTTTCGCAGACGGCTGCATTCGTGAGCACGCTTGAGCAACTGCAGCAAAGCGGTACAGATATCATCCGCCCCCGCCAGTTGCAGAAGCTGTTGGCGCAGGCTACTTCCCGTGGTTCATCCAACCCAAAACTGGTCGCGGAAGTAGGATCTCTTGCCGTGGTGGATGATCCTGCCGCGCTGGTCGAGCCATTCGAGCAGGTCATCTGGTGGCAGCCGGTGATGCCGCGCATCCCCGATTCCTATCCCTGGTCGATCTCAGAACAAAAACAATTGGCAGAGGCGGGCGTAGAACTGCCCGATATTGCCGTGAAGCTGGAAGCACTTGCGGCCGACTGGTTGAAGCCGATCCTGGCTGCCCGCGAAAAGATCGTGATTGTGCTGCCCCCCAAGGATGCAGAAATCCATCCGGCTTGGCAGATGATCTCTGCTATGGTTCGCGACATCCCTGAGTTCCCAATCGAATCGGTATTTTCGGGTAAGGTCCATGGGGTGCAGAAAGTGATTAAAGCTCCCCATACGCCTTTGCCCGTGGCGAAGCGCTGGTGGCATCTGCCAAAGGACACGCCGATCCCTCGGCGTCAGTACGATTCGTTCTCCAGTCTCGAATCGTTCCTGTTCAACCCGTATCAGTGGCTGTTGCGCTATCCGGCGGGGCTCAAGGCATCGAACATTTTGTCGGTCAGTGACGGATTCCTGCTTGATGGCCAGCTGGCCCACGATCTGGTTGAACGATTTTTTTTGCTTCCCAATCCGCTGTCGATGTCCGAGGAGAAGGTGCTTGCCTGGTTCGATGTGACTCTTCCGCAGGTGGTTGAGACCGAAGGCGCAGTGCTTCTTATGCACGGCCGGGGCTCCGACCTTGAAGGCTTGCGCTATCGCCTGCGCAGGACGCTCATCACCATGCTTGCCCAGTTTAAGGCGGCGGAAGTCACTGAGGTTCAGTCCGAGCTGGAATTGAAGGGGCATTACTCGGGCGGTGAAATCAAGGGCTATGCCGACCTCGTTCTGACCAATCGCAAGGGCAAGCATGCCATTGTGGATATGAAGTGGTGGGGTACAAAAAAATATACCGGGAAGCTGGTTGAGAACAGTCATCTCCAGCTCGGTATTTATGCCGAGCTGATGCGCCAGAAGACGGGGAAATGGCCCGATGTTGCTTACTACATCTTGGCTGAAGCCAAGCTGTTTGCACAGCACGATGACTACTTCCCGGAAGGTATCAAGGTGAACAAGAAGATCGAAGAATCCACGCCGCATCTGTGGGAGCGCTTCAAAAAGAGCCATGCCTGGCGTGCAGAGCTGCTCAAGCAAGGCAAGATCGAGGTGGTGCTGGAACGCATCGAGGAGTCGGATGAATCGGTTACTCCTGAAGACGGCCTCACCCCTGAGTATTTGAAACCGGAATACAACGATTACCTCACTCTGTCCGGCTGGAGGAAAGCATGAGCGGCAAGCTGCATTTCATCAGCGCGGGCGCCGGCAGCGGTAAGACCTACCGGCTCACCCAGATCTTGCACGCCAAACTTTCAGCTGGAGAGATCCGACCATCCGGCGTCATCGCCACTACGTTCACGCGCAAGGCGGCGACTGAGTTGCGTGAGCGGGTTCGATCTCACTTGCTGGAACAGGGTGCCTACCGGATCGCGAACGCAATGGGGCAGGCACGGATCAATACCGTTAACAGTGTCTGCGGAGGTCTGTTGTCGCGCTTTGCCTTCGAGGCTGGCATGTCCACGGAACAGCAGGTGCTGGAAGAAGGGCAGGAAGTCATACTGCTGGACCGGGCCATCGATGCGGTTATGGAAGATGACGAGACTGCGAAGCTGCTCGCGATAACGCGCCGTTTGAGCATCGAGGAATGGAAAGGGGAGCTGGCTGAGCTCATCAAGCAGACTCGCGCCAACGACATCAATATCGACTCGCTTCCCGGCTTCGCAAAACAGAACGCCGATGACCTGCTGAGTCACTTCCCCAAAGTTACCAAGGATGATCTGACTGCCAATCTCATCAAGGCCATTGAGCAGTCGCTTCCGGAGTTGGAGAAGGTGGCCGATGAGGGGAAGCAGAAAGGCACCAACAAGTATCTTGCCCTTGTTAAGGATATGCGCAACAAATTGCGCACGGGGGACGCTGCCTGGAGTGACTGGGCGAAAGTGGCAAATGAAGCGCCACAGGCGTCTCTCCGGCATATCGCGGAGAACATCGGCGGAGTCGCTGGCCGCTATGCCGAGCATGCCGGGTTGCATGCTGATCTGCGCGACTATCTGCAGATGATTTTCGGTTTGTGCGGCAAGGCATTGCAGGGCTACGCCGATGCCAAGCGCGAAATGGGCGTGCTCGACTTCACCGATCAGGAACACCTGCTGCTCAAAACGCTGGATGATGCGACGGTAGCAGCCACCCTGCGCGAGGAGCTGGATCTGCTGATGGTGGACGAGTTCCAGGATACGAGCCCGATCCAATTGGCGTTGTTTCTGAAACTGGCGCAGTTCGCCAAGGAGATCTACTGGGTAGGCGACATCAAGCAGGCCATCTATGGTTTCCGTGGCAGTGATACTGCCCTCATGAAATCCATCCTGGATGCGCTGACCGCGATGGGCGGTGACAAGGAGGTATTGGACAAGTCATGGCGCTCGCGCAAGCCTTTGGTCGACCTGGTGAACGATGTATTTATTCCCGCATTCTCGTCCAGCCTGAAGGCTGAAGAGGTGAAACTGAAGGCGGAGCGCACGGAACCCTTGAAGGGAGCGGCATTCGCCAACTGGATGCTGAATGGCAGTAACGTCGACACCCGTATCTCGGCTTTGGGCGCTGGTGTGAGGCAGCTGGTTGCCTCGGGCTACCAGGTCTATGACAAGCCGGCCATGCAGATCCGCCCAGTTCGCTTCGGGGATGTGGCCATCCTGTCACGCTCCAACGACAACGTGGGGAAGATCGCTTTTGAGCTCCGCGCACAGGGAATCCCCGCTGCCATCGAGCAACCCGGACTACTGAGAACTCCGGAGGCCGTGCTGGCGATTGCCTGCCTGCGCCGTCTCAACGACCCGTCTGACACGATTGCCAGTGCCGAAATCCTTTCGCTCGCAGGTTGTGAGGAGCCTGAGACCTGGGTGGCGGATCGTCTGCATCTGATGGCGGCCGCACCAGACAAGAAGCCCAGTGGCTATGGCAACGATTGGCGTGAGCAGGGTGACAACGCCTATCCGCTATTGACCGAGCTGGCCAAGTTGCGCGCCGACATGCCCACCCTTTCGCCACTGGAAGCGCTACAGACCGTGGTGGCTCACGGGCAATTGTCGGCCATCGTGCTGCGCTGGAGCCACAACGAGAACGAAGCACGCACACGACTCGCCAATCTTGAAGCACTGCTTTCACTTGCGCGAGCCTACGAGGAGAGCAGTCGCAGTACCAGTCAGAGTGCGAGCGTATCCGGCTTGATCCTGTGGCTTGGTGAGCAAGCAGAGGCCGAGCAGGACTTTCTGGCTTTGCCGGCCATCGATGCGGCGAAGGTGATGACGCATCACAGGTCGAAGGGCTTGGAATGGCCGGTGGTCATCCTGACCGGGCTTGAGAGCAAGGTAAGAGACCGCTTGTGGTCGATCAGTACCATCTCGCAGTCCGCAGTCGATGTACAGAACCCATTGAGGGGGCGCTTCATTCGCTTCTGGCCATGGGCTTTCGGTGGCATGTCGAAGGTGAGCATCGCCGACCCAATCGATCAGTCCGAAATCGCCAAGACATTCCGTGCCGCTGCAATTGAGGAAGAAAAGCGCCTGCTGTATGTCAGCATGACCCGCGCCCGCGACCTGCTTGTATTCGCACACGGAGGGAAAGAAACTCCCGAAAGCTGGATAAGCACTATTTCAGCAGATTGGCTGAAGGGCGATGAAGACGTGAAGACGCTCACCCTGCCAAGCGGCGATGCGATCCCCTATGAGCATTGGTCTCTCGATGCGCCGGAAGGTGCGGTGGAAAGCGGCGCCGGAAAGGAATCGCTTTATTGGTTCAAGGGAACTGCTGGAACTGGCCTGGCTCGTTTGCCCCTCAAGTTCACTCCTTCTGCTGCGGTGCAAATCGATTGCAAGGTGGTTGAAGCGGTCGATGTTGGCAAACGCATGTCACTCAAGGCCGGTGTGGATATGGCGCAGCTTGGAACAGCCATACACGGCTGCATCGGCACCCATTTCACTGACCCGGCAGCGCCCATCACCGTGGCGGAGATTGCATCGATACTTCAGCGTATGGATGTAGGCGACGCAGTGCAGTCGCAGGAGTTGTTGGAACAGATCTCCGCATTCAACACCTGGATCAAGGCCCGATGGCCGGACGCCATCCCCTATGCCGAGATCCCGACCGTGATGCAGATGCCAACCGGGCAGTTGCTGCAAGGGCGTATCGACTTCCTGCTGAAGGTAAATGGCGGGTGGATATTAATTGACCACAAATCCAGCCCCGGTGGCGCTGATCGCTGGGATGCGATCGCGCAGGAATATGCCGGTCAGTTGGCAGCCTACAAAGAAGCCATCGAGCGGACAAGCGGGGAGAAGGTGCTGGAGAAATGGTTGTTCTTGCCGGTGGCGGGAGCGGCGATCAGAGTCTGAGGGGCTGCGCAGTGATTGATCAGTCGTCATATCTGATTGTCCCCGAAAGGAATAGTGAACTTGTCCACAATGTTTCAACAGTTCCTTCCACCTTAATTGTGAACAAAACTTGTTGCGAGTTGAGCAATTGAGGAAGCCAGGAGGTGAGTTATGGATGAATTTCCTGATTCTGATTTTGTGGCGGTTAAGACAATCTCCAACAAGGAGCGGGGGAAGGTGAAATAACATCCTTTCTAATTCAATACTCTTTTTATGCGACACGAAATGTCGCAACCTCAAGCGACAATCAACCTCCAAGATAACAGCGCAAGCTGTCTTAAAGGAAGTTGATGCTCGATTCAGCCTGTTCACAGTACATGTCAAATACAGTACGCCTAGACTGGCCGACAAATCAATCTGAGGTAATTCCTCCCTCTGCGATCACTTATATCTCCAGCCAGCCGGGTGTGGCAGCACGTCAAATTCTGATTTTTGAGAATGCGCCATCGCTCAACAAAACAACAATGGGGAAGGGGCTTGCGCTGGTTGAGTTGGCTAATGGCCGAGTATTTTTCTTTCGCACCAGCATGGCTGTTATGGAAGCAGGGGAGTCCCTGGGATATCTGCTTAATGAACGTATTGAATGGATGCTGGCGTTAGGATTGATGCTGACTATGTTCGCGGTGTGTGCCAATGCGGAATCGCCGCGCGAGCAATTGAAGCAGATGGTGGAGCAGTTGCAGCAGAGACCGACGGACGACGCCCTGCGCGAGCAGATCATCAAGCTGGCACAACAACTCAAACCCGCACCGGCGCTGCCGGAAGAGGCGGAGCGTCACATGGCATACGGCGCGGCGGCGTTCACGGGGGCGAAAGCGGTGGCGGACTACAAAGAGGCTGCCAAGGAATTCGAGCAGGCGACGCTGGCCGCGCCGTGGTATGGCGATGCGTATTTCAATCTCGGTGTGGCGCAGGACAAGGCGGAGAATTACGCGGCCGCACTGCGCAGCCTCAAGCTTGCGTTGCTGGCCTCGCCCGACAGCAAAGACATCAAGGCGCTGATCTACCAGGTCGAGTACCGCAACAAGAAAGCGCATGACCTCCCGCGAACCGGCCTGAGTTTCCGCGACTGCCCCGACTGCCCCGAGATGGTGGTGCTGCCGGCGGGCGGCGGCAGAGCGGCCTTTGCCATGGGCAAGTATGAAGTCACCCAAGGCCAGTGGCGCGCCATCATGGGCAACAACCCCAGCCATTTTCAGAACTGCGGCGACACCTGCCCGGTGGAAAAGGTAAGCTGGAACGATGCCAAAGAATTTATCCAGAGGCTCAACCAAAAGACCGGCAAGCAGTACCGCCTGCCGACAGAAGCGGAATGGGAATACGCCTGCCGCGCGGGAAGTCAGCAGGAATACTGCGGCAGCGACGATGTGAACAGCGTGGCGTGGTATGACAGAAATAGCGGCAGCGCGACCCACCCGGCCGGGCGCAAACGGCCCAATGCTTTCGGCTTGTACGACATGAGCGGCAACGTGTGGGAATGGGCAGAAGACTGCTACCACGGCGATTGCGCGGAGCGCGTGCTTCGCGGCGGCTCTTGGTACGTCACTCCGCGGGGCACCCGCGCGGCGTACCGCAACGAGGGCGAGCCTGCGTACCGCTACAGGGGCTTCGGGTTTCGTCTCGCCAGGATGCTCCCGTAGCGCAGCGGAGGGAGGTTAGATTTTGATGTTTTACACTTTTACCCTTTGTGCGGAAGGATGGCGGCGCAGCCGCCAAGCGCGGTTTTTTGGGGTGATGCTGTTGCTTCGTTATTGTAGGGGCGAATTCATTCGCGCAATTATTTGCAACCAGACCGTCCTCCGCGCGCGGGTATGACGGTCTGATGGGTCAGGAGGCGCACTTATGTTGAAGAAAACTTTTGGCACTTTGGTGGTCGGTTGGTCGCTTGTCATGCCGGCCATCGTTTTTGCGTATGACGGACCCGCAACTCATTGCGCGGGATCCAGCCCGTGTTCTTGTCCGGATGGCTCCCGCCCCATGGCCGGCTGCAATGATGATTGCAGGGTGCTGTGCGGCCTCGACAGCGGCGGCTCGCGGAATTCCGGGCGCGATTACGAAGCCGAGCGCCGCGCGCAGGAGCAAGCCGAGGCCGCGCAGCGTGCTGAACGGGAACGCCAGGCGGAACTCGAACGGCAGCGCAGGGCGGAAGAGGAGCGCCGCCGCCAGGAAGAGGAAGAACGTCAGGCCAAATTCCTGCGCGACCGCAATGAAGCCGCCGGCACCCTGCGCGGCTCCACCGGCATGCGCATCACCCCGAATGTATCGGGCGGCAGCGCATTGCGCGGCAGCACAGTGGATACCGGCATCCGCGAGCTCAAGCCCGCCAGGGAAACGCGCGACCTCGGGGGTGCGCACGCCGCCTGGAAACAGCTCAATTGCGCCGCCGCGATTTCCGGCTATGCCTTCGCCGCGCTGTCCAATAGCGGCAAGCCCGACTACGACGAATTCCGCAATCTGGCGAGCGAGGCGATGAAGGCGCTGAATGGCGAGCCGCTGGGTGTGCAATGCCCGGCCGCGCGGCCGTATCCGGATTTCAAAAAAGGCGCGATGACCCTGGAACAGGCCAAGGCGGCGGAAAAGAAGATTCTCGACCGGGCCGTGGTCATTGCCGAACGCATGCGCCAGCGCGGCGACAAGTTCGCCGTGCCGTCTGCCCCGGCCCCGGCCGGGGAGACCGCCGATGAAAAGCTGCGCCGGGTGCAGCGCGAGCTGAATGAAGTCAACAGCCGCAAGATCACCGGCAAAACACAGGCGGAAATCGACCGGCAGGAACGCGACCGCAAGGCGCTGGCCGACCTTATCCTGGCCAACAACCGCCTCGAGAAAGGCGAGCTGACCAGCGTTTCGGTGGATCTCTCCGAAGACGGCGGCAGCCGGAGCCAACGCCGGAAACCGCTGGCGGTGCCTTCGCCAAAATAATCGATCACGCGGTTGGGAGGATCTGTTCATGAAAAACTTCACCCTGCTTGCCACCTTGTTGTTGCTCGCCCCGGTGCCCGCCTTTGCCGGGCTGCCCGCCATGCCTGAAATACCGGACTATCTGCCGGCAAGCGTCAGCGAACCGCTGCATGCCAGGTTGCAGCCGGTCGCGCAGCGCAAGCGGGCGCTGATCAAGGAAGGCGCGCAGATCAACCGGGACTGCGCCAGGGTGGTGAAGGACTCCGGCGAGCACCGGGTATGTCTGGAGCGCCGGCAAAGATTCAATGCCGAAGTGCTGGCCTTGAGCGACGCCATCAATAAACTTGCCGACGATCTGGACGATGCAGAAAGCAGCTTCATCATCGGCAGAATGAATGAGCTGGCAAAGCGTCTGCATTGGGGGGAGCAGGAACGGGGGCGGCTGGCGACGGCGCTGAAAGCCCTTGGCCGCGACGGCAGAACGGCGACCGGCACAGAAATCGTCGACGCCTGGGATAGCATCCTCGCGCGCGGGCAGAACGCGGAACTGGCGCGGGCGGCATCCGCGGGCGATGGGCCGGGATTCCCCGCAGCCGGCACACAATCATTCCAGGATTGCGCCGTATTTGCGCTGGCCAATGCAACGGATACTCCTTACGGCGTGGCCGCCGCGCGCGCGACCAAACTCATCAGCGAAGGCGACTGGCGCACTGCCGCCGATCGGGCGGACCCCGGCAAGGCAATCGAACAGCGCGGCCTGATCGGCGGAGAAGTGGTGATGCTGGGCGAAGCCTTCGGCCGGGTCGAAGTGGTCAACAGCGAGGCTTTCGACAAGAAACTGAAGCAGGGTTTGCGCGTGATGGTGAACGTGGCGCCGCCGAACGGCAATGTCAGAAGCGGGCACGAAATTGTGCTCGCCAGGGTGTTTCAACATGACGGCGCAACCTGGTACGAAATGATCGACTCCAACCAAGGGCCGCTGCAGCGGCTTTACATGACCAAAGAGGAGATGAAAACCATCTTGCAGGAAAACGGCGTGGTCGTTCACCCCTCCCGCAACCGGACGGTCAGGCCGCTGCGACCACCGGAGTAAGCGGTTTTTTTCAGTCATTAACTCATCGCAGAAAGGGAATAAACTTCCAGAATGGATCACTAGCTGGAAAAATGCAGCCGACAGGGTTGGATTCGCAATTGGCGCTCCACTTGAGTTCGTGGATGATGATCCACAGAAGCTCGAAAGCTGGAACATTCAGGGTTGGAAACAACACACCTCATCGCGGCTGGTAGTCAGCAGCAAGTCATTCTCGATACAACAGATCGGATCGATTACTGCTGTGGCCGCAGAGGAGCTGGGGGCCGCACTGTCGGCGCGAATCAGTGTGTTCATGCACGCCCTGGATCAGTCGGTTAATGGCCAATACGGACACCTGCAATGCTCATGGCAGTCCGCATACAACTTCTTCACACCGGACGATGAAAAGATAAGGCTATATCGGAGGCAGGCGAAGCAGACGTTTCCTTTGTTTGTGCAGCAGCTGTTCCTATCGCCCAAGGATGAATTGACTGCATCAATCATCAAGGCAATCGATACCGGCGTGCCATTGGTCGATTTCATGGCAACACTTCTCCACTGTCCAAAAAAATGTATCCGCCATCTGAATGGACTTGGCATCGAGGATATTGGCACCCAATGGGCGGGGCGCATCAAGGAACTTGTGATAATCCTTGGCGGCCTCGATGTGAATAGGCTGCCAAAAAGTAAGCATGAGTGGGAGGTTTTTGGCGATACGATCAATGTGTTGTACAAGATGACAAGGATGCCAACCACCGCCTTATCCAGTCGCATGTTGCTGGGTGAACTCTCCAAATTGAATTGGAGCAGAAGGCTTGATGTATCGGCGAGCTTTGATGAAAGGGCATTGGTAATCGAGCGCTTTGCCGAAAATGTTCGGAGCGCAATAATTGCCACTGCATGGTTAGATGGGAGGGAGGCCAATCAGGACGGGGGGGCGGTACTGCGTCTGGCAACTGAAGCGGCATGTTCGTTGGGGCTGTCACACCTGGAAAAACTATCTCGAAAGTGGAGAGCGGAAGAGAATCGGCTTGATTCGATGCCCAGCAACGTGTCCAAGAATAGTTTCCCAGTCATCCTGGAAGAGCCATTGGAGTTGGGCGAGCTGAAAATACTCCAGCTGACCAATGCCATTCAATTGGCAATAGAAGGTAGGCGGATGTCCAACTGCGTTGGTGGTTTTATTGGGCAGTGTTCGAGTGGTCGTGCGTTTATTTTTTCAATAAGGGGCAAATTGAATGAGCCCGGTGTGACTATCGAGTACCAGCTTCAGCGATCATCCACTGGCTTGCCTGAGCTGCTGCTAGTGCAACAAAGGGGATTTGAAAATTCGTCGCCTGACAGCAAATATCATAATGCGCTCCATCTGCTAAACAGATTCACCCAGTCCCCACTCATCAGGAAGAAACTATTGGATGTTCTGATCTATCGGAAAGCTGTCACAAGGGCGGGGGATGACCTTGCCGCCAAATACATCCGATCACTCGAATTCATAAAGTTCTTGGAGCAAGAGGTGGCTGGAAGATTCGACTTCAGGAAGCTGGCTGAGGAAGCAGTGCGACAGTAACACTATCGGCAGTACGCGCGATTCACCATGCGACACAACGTGTCGTGCTTATGCATATCATTGGGTTCTTCGGAAAACATGATGAGGTGCACATGGCCAATCAGGCGGAATCGTTTACCCCAGTGCAAATTGCCAATTTGCTGCCAACGCAAAAAGAGATTTGCGCGTTGATGGTGCGACTGGGATGCAAGGAAGATGAGGTCTATCCTGATCTGCTGAGGGCTATTCGTCGAATCATGGCGGGCATTGCCACCTCACCGACGAATCACCAATTGTGGCGTGATTTGGCTCTTGCCTTTGGCATACAGCCGGAAATGAAATGGAAGTATCTCTATATCGCTCATAAGTTGTGTCCGAGCGATCTAGTTGTTCTCGGGGAAATTGCTTGGATTTGCGACATGCTTGGGGATTACCAACAAGCCGAGAAAATCCAATGCCAAAGAGTGGCTCTTGCGGGAACCCCTGAGGAACGAGCAAAGGTTCTAGAAGATATAAGCTGCATGGAGTTCAATGAATTGGCGCAAAGAGCATCAGTCCAATTGGAGTCCTTTATGCATCACTAGAAAAGGGCTGTATCAGGATGGGCGGCTCAGTAGATACTGGGCGGTCTTTTCGGACAGTATCAATACCAGCTTCATCGTGGCGCGTGTCGCTCCTACGAACATCTTCCGCAGAGTGACATCATCGAGCTCTTCAAAGTCGATCTCTGTCAAGATAACGCAAGGCGCCGCCTGCCCTTTAAAGCGATAGACGGATTCCATCAAGATGTCGCCCTCGGAGAAGATTGGATTCCCGAGCAGATCGTATTTTCCGGTAAAGCTTTTCAGTGTGAATGGCCCCAGCTTATCGTAAGCAGTCAGCTTTGATTTCTCGCGGCCACTGAATGTCACTAGTGCGATCATGTCGCGCTTGTAGCCTTGGGCGATGGCCTGGGTGATTGCGTGCTTGGTCTGCTCGATCAGCCCAGCCGTATCAGTATAGGTAAGAATGTCCAGGTCAGAGCCTGACAAGGGGCTTCCTGCCTCAATCGGTGATGGGAGAGAGATCAGCCGTGTCAGGCTTTCCAGGATGTCTCGGGGAGTGCGGTAATTCGTGTCCGAGCGCAGGGTGACCCAGCCTTCTAGCGCGACATCCGGACGCCGATAGAGTTTTTGCATTGGATCTTCAAGCCACCAGGCTTTGCCATCAGGACGCAGCAAACGCAGCAGGTTATCCTTCCACTCGGTCGTGAAATCCTGGCCTTCATCAATGATTAGTTCATCGAACAGCCAGTCCTCAGAAGGTTGGAAGCTGGTCATGAAAGACTCAAGTTCTCCATACGTTTCTGTCTTGGAGAAGTCTGGTTTATGTCCCTGAGATTGGAATGCCTTGTTGCAGAGCTGATGGTAGGTAGTGATCATTCCACCATCGGGCGACATCCGGTCAAAGTGATCGGCCAGAGGACGGTTGAAACATACATAGAGTGGACGGCGTCCGGCTGCAATCGCATCCTGGAAAACCGACAAGGCCAGCTGTGTCTTTCCGGAGCCGGCAGTGCCAATAATCCGTAAGCGATGCGGTTCGCATTCGATTTTACGTGCCCATTCTGCAAGGCCGCCGGATAGCCGGGTGTAGAGGATTTGCGCCTGTCCTACATAGGCATTGGCATCCGGAGTCAGCTTGAGTGTATCCGTCAGAAATGCATGGATCTGAGCGGCGTTTGGATCGACTGGCAGATCAAGGGGGAGGATAGAACGGATGATGTGTGTCAGATGGTCGCGCCGCGAAGCGTCGATGATTCTGGCCGGATCGAGGCCGGCCGAGCCCATATCTTTTACGGTGTAATCCGGGCAGTAGAGCAGGGACTCCAGGAAGACTTTGCTGCCCTTGCAATGATTATTGAGCCTTGTACGCAAACCTTCTAATGTGCGGCTCATTTGGAAGGCAACAGGTTTCGTTTTGTTGTTGTAAGTCTTGACCAAGCCATCAGCTGTCTCGGTCAGGAATCCGCTCTTTTGTTCTATTAGTAGCAGCTTTCCAGACGGACTCAGGATCGCGAAATCGATCTCGCCCCATAACTGGTAGTTCTGTTGAACCTTTGTCCAGTGGACACCGTGGTAGATCCGGTAGTCATTGGGTAAAGACTCGGCAAGAGAGGCGAGGGTCTCGATCTCTCGGGCTGCCGCACCAGTCGAAGACAGGTCCCGCCATCCGTCTGGGTATATGAGCGCCATCTTGAATTTCACTCCGCATGTTTGATTCGATACGGGAATGATAGCAGGCATCAATAGCCGAGCAGGTGTTGATCCAACTCTCTGGGGGTGCTCATACGTCCCAGATCAGGCTCGAATACGTTGTCCCGATACCATAGGCATCGAT
>CAZSIO010000010.1:0-15661 GCA_964606865.1 uncultured Sideroxydans sp. | reverse complement strand
GCAGCGCCACGACTGGGGTCAGGCCGCGCGTCCAGCGCGCCCCGACCAGCGCCAGCCCGACCAACAGCAAGCTGATGCCCAGCACCGACCAGAACACCGTGTCGTACAAGTCGGCCATCTGCGCCTCCAGGTTGTAGGCGAGCCAGCCGAACAGGCCGAGCACCGCGACGCATGCCAACAAGCTGGCGATGAAGGCCGCGCGCGGGATGCGTTGCCAGTTGAGCGCCAGCAACAATGCCACGCCCGGCATGGCATCCAGCAGGTAGCGCGCCGAACGCTGGCTGGGAATGGCGAAGATCACGAACAGCACGAGCATCCACATCCACAGCATGCGCTCGTCGTCGTTCATGCGGTAGCGGCGTTGCCAGGCGATCACGAACAGGGCTGCCACCGGGAAGGCGAGCAGCCCCGCGTTGAGCGGATAGCCGAGCAACAACACCCACACGCTGCTGCCGCCCCACAACAACTTGGCCCAATAGCTGCCGCCGTGCGGGTCGAACTTGCACGCGTTCTCGCCCAGCACGAACTCCTGCCATACCGCCTGCGGATCGGGATCGAGCGCGAACCACAGCGCGAACAGGCCGAGTGCGACGACGCCGACGATCAACAGCTTGCTCACGTCGTGCAGCAGAAAGGGGCGCAGACGATAGCGGCGCTGGTACAGATACCACCAGCTCAGCGCGATGCCGACCGGCGCGAGCAGCGCGAAGGATTTATACAACAGGCCGATGCCGGTGAAGATGCCGAGCAACAGCGGCACGGCGAAGCGTGAATCGAAAGCGCGCTCGCGCCAGTACAGCAAAGTGAAGAACGGCAGGAACAACCAGAAGGTCTCGGCCGGATTGACCAGATAGGGACGGCCGAAACGGTAGGTGCTGAAAAAGGCGAGGAAGGCCAGCGCCGCGATGGCTCCGACCGAACACTCCCCACCCAGCTTGCGCCCGAGCAGGAACACCAGCCAGGCAGTGAGCAAAGTGTAGAGCACGCTCGGATAGCGCAGATGCCAGCGGTCCCATTCCGTCGCCCATCCGGTGGAAACGATGCCCTGCCAGAACAACAGCGGCGGTTTGGTGTTGCGCATATGGTCAAGATTGGATTGCAGCGGCAGCCAGTCGCCGCTCAGCGCGGTCAGGTGGGTGATATGCGCATACACGTTCTCGTCGCCGTTGCGCGGGATGTGCAAGCCGTCCAGCGCGTAGAAATAGACGAACACGGCCAGTGCCACAGCAGCCAGATATTGCAGCGGACGCCCTTTAAGATGAATCCAGCGAAGTGCTGCGTTCGCTCCCTCTCCCCACGGGGGAGGGTTGGGATGGAGGAAGCGGGCGCGCCCGCCGGCAAGATGTCTCATCGGGTCGCGCAACATGTCAGTCAGCCTTGCCGCGCGCGGACTGTCCCAGGAAGCGGAGGCGGCCGAAGGTCCAGATGTCGTTGAGCAGGAAGTTCAATACGCTGGTGACGCCGATGGCAATGAAGTTGGCGATCAGATAGTAGACGTGCGGCGCCAGCAGGTTGGTGAACATGAACTGCAGCGCGATGCTCAAGCCGCAGGCCAGCGTGTACTGCCCGAACTGCACGATCCACGGGCGGTGATGATGCAGCACGCGATCCTTCCAGGTCCACAGCCGGTTCCAGAAGAAGTTGTTCAGCGTCGCCAGGAAGATCGCCACGGACAGCGAGACGTTGAGCAGCAGCCAGTCCACCTGACCGGCCACGTTCGCCACATGGAACACATGTTCCTGCATGACATACAGCGCGCCCTGGTTGACCACGATGCCGGACACGCCGACGGTGCCGAACTTGAGGAAGCGGATGGAGAAGATGCGCCGCAACAGCGACGCGGTACGCATGCGTAGCTTGAACGGCGTCATGCGGCAGGGCACTCCAGCAGCGCGCGCGCCTGTTCCAGCACCTGCTCTGGTGTGATGAGTTTCAGGCACTGGTTATTGCCGTCACAGGGCGAGTTGCGGTGGTTGTAGGCGGTCAGACAGGGCGAACAGGACAGACCGGTGTAGAGGCAATGAATGTTGGGCGCGAGCGGACTGTACAGCGCGGGCGTCTCCGGCCCGAAGAACACCAGCGTGGGCAACGCGGTCAGCGCGGCGAACTGTCCCGGCCCGCCGTCGTTGGTCACCAGCAACGCGGCGCGCTGGAACAGCGCCAGCAGATGGCGCACCGAGCGCGTGTAGCCGGTCAGGTCGATGCATAGCTCGTGCCGGCAGTGCGCCACGATGCGTTGCGCCAGCGGCTTGGCCTCCGGCAGGCCGATCAGCGCCAGCGCATAGCCGTCCCGCAACAACGCGTCGCAGAGTTGCTCGTAATATTCCGGCGGCCAGGCACGGATCGGCAGGATGCCGCCGTCCGGATACACCAGCACCAGTTTTTTGCCGCGCAGCACAGGGAAATCCGTTTCGAGTTGCGCGATCTCACGTGCCACCTCGCCTTCGGCGAACTGCAACGGCGGCGGCGCGCCGACCTCATGCAGCGCGCCCTTGGCCAGCGGACGGCCATCCGCCTCGATCGCATCGACCATGGTCAGAAACTGTTGCGACAGATGGCGATAGGGGTTGTACAGCACCGGGCGGTTCATGAACGAGCCGCGATACAACCCTTCCTGCGTGTGCGGGTGGAAACCGACATGCACCTTCGCGCCCGAGAGGTAAGAGAAGATGCTGCTGACGCGCGAAAACAATTCGCAATCGATCACCACGTCGAAATCGAGCGCGCGCATGCGGCGCAAGGCGTTGAGGCTGTCTGCCGCGAAGGAACCGAGCGCCTTGTCATTCAGTGTGATGACATGCTCTTTCGGCATCACGCCGAGCAAGTCGAGCACCTCGCGGTTCTTGGCGAACATCAGCATGTGCAGTTCGGCGTCCGGGTAGCGCCGTTTCAGTTCGGCGAACATCGGCTGCGCCAGCACCAGGCTGCCCATCTCGGACAGCAGCACGATGAGGATGCGGCGCGGCGGCGCGGTTTTGTGCGTGACGAACCCGCGGCGCAGTTTTTCCAGCAGCGACAGGGCCGCACAGATCGGCACGCCCGCCAGTCGGTCCACGGCACGCTGAAAATTGATATTCAAAGAGAGTCCCTGTTTGCTTTAAGTGAGGCCGAATCCGGGTTGGCATTCGGCGTGCCCGGATTATCGGCGAAAGCCCCCCGCAGAACAAGCCGCGCAGCGGTCGGCTAGACTATTCTCGCCCGTGCGCTTGGTGTAGATTGCTCCACCATCAACAACTTCCCCCGCAGCGACGTCATGACAGCTCCTCCCTTCCTTGGCAAATACCGCCTGCTGCGCAAACTCGGACAGGGCGCAACCAGCGATGTGTATTTCGGCCATGATCCGTTCGAGGATCGGCAAGTGGCGGTCAAGATCATCAAGCCGGAATTTCTGGACGACCCGCGCAACGGACGACAGAACCGCAAACAATTGCAGAACGAGGCCGCGCTGGCGGGCAAACTCGTTCACCCGCATATCGTGGCGATCCACGAGGCGGTGCTCGGCGACGAGATCAGCTACATCGTGATGGAGTATGTGGCCGGCGGTACGCTGGAGCAATACATCCACGCCGACAATCTGTTGCCGCTCGACCGGGTGGTGGAATACCTTTATCAATGCTGCCGCGCGCTCAACTATGCGCAGTATCACGGCGTCATCCACCGCGACATCAAGCCCGCCAATCTGCTCCTGGACAAGGCGGGCGGGATCAAGATTTCCGATCTCGGCGCGGCGACGCGCATGGACATCGAGCAGACGCAAAGCAATATCGGCTCGCCCAATTACATGTCGCCGGAACAGGTGCGCGGCGAATCGGTGTCGCACCTGACCGACATCTATTCGCTGGGTGTCGTGATGTACCGTTTGCTCACCGGACACTCGCCCTACAGCCCGAAGAACCTGGCGCATCTGTACCAGCAGATCATGCATGAAGTCCCGCCGCCGCCCACCACTCTGCGCAAAGACCTGCCGCCCCAACTGGAACGCATCGTGCTGCGCGCCCTGCAAAAAGACCCGGCAGCCCGCTTCCAGAGCTGGCGCGACTTCGGCAACGAACTGGCTGCGCTCGGACATTTTGAGCAGAGCGATCTGGAAGTGAATGAAAGCGAAAAGTTCAACCTCCTGCGCAAGATGGTGTTCTTCGAGGATTTCAGCGATATCGAGTTGTGGGAAATCCTGCGCATCGGCGAGTGGCAGAAGCAGCCGGACAAGACCGTGCTGATGCGCGAGAACGAAATGAGCGATGCCATCTACATCATCATCGACGGCAGCGTCAGTGTGACGCGCGGCTCGCGCCTGCTGATCGCTTTGCGCAACGGCGACTGCTGCGGCGAGATGGCCTATATTCGCGGGCGGCAGTTGCCGCGTTCGGCCACGGTCACCGCCAACACCGAGATCACCGTGATGAAGATCGACCCGCACCAACTCGCGCAACTATCGGAAACCTGCCAGAGCCATTTCAATCAGGCTTTTCTCTATGTGTTGGCCGAACGGCTGCGCCTGTCCGATGACCGATTCTCCAAACTAATCGGTTAAAATCCCCGCTCTTCCCATTCAGAAAGCTAACCAGCATGGCAACCAAGATCATCATCCAGACACCCGACGCGCCTGCCGCCATCGGCACCTATTCACAGGCGGTGCGGGTCAACGACACCGTCTATCTGTCCGGCCAGATCGGCCTCGATCCGACCACCATGCAGATGGCGGAAGGGGTCGAGGAGCAGATCCATCGCGTGTTCCAGAATCTGCGCGCGGTCGCCAATGCCGCCGGCGGCAGCATGGACGACGTGGTCAAACTCAACATTTATCTGACCGACCTGATCCATTTCGCCAAAGTGAACGAGGTCATGGCGACCTATTTCCGCCAGCCTTATCCGGCCCGCGCCGCGGTCGGCGTCGCCACCCTGCCGCGCGGCGCGCTGATCGAGGCGGACGGAGTGATGTTTCTTCAGGATTGAGCACGCCCGCCAAAATCGCGCCGGCCACGCTGGCCAAACTGGCCAAGCTCGGCATCCATCACCGCGCCGACCTGTTGCTGCATCTGCCCTTGCGCTACGAGGACGAGACGCACCTCACACCCATCGCCGCTGCACAGCCGGGCATGACGGTGCAGGTGCAGGGCGTCATCACCCATTGCGAGGTGATGTTCCGCCCGCGCCGCAGTCTGGTCTGCCGCCTGCGCGAAGGCGATGAAGAACTCACGCTGCGTTTTTTGAATTTTTATCCCAGCCAGCAAAAACAGCTTGCGGTCGGCAAGGTCATCCGCGCGCTGGGTGAGGTGCGCATGGGGTTTTTCGGGCCGGAGATGGTGCATCCGAAATGCCGCGCGGTGGATGATGAAACGCCCCTGCAACAAAGCCTGACCCCGATCTACCCGACCACCGCCGGATTGTCACAGCTCATCCTGCGCAAGCTCATCGCCAACGCGCTGGATACGCTCCCGCTCACCGATACCCTGCCCGCACCGCTGCTGAAAAGATTGCGCCTCGCCGACTTTGGCGAAAGTCTGCGCCTGTTGCACAACCCGCCGCCGGACGTCTCCGCGACCACGCTGGAGGCGCGCAGCCACGCCGCCTGGCGCCGCATCAAGTTCGACGAGCTGCTGGCACAGCAACTCTCGATGCGCGTGCATCACCGCGAGCGCAACAAACACCTTGCGCCCGCCCTGCCGCCGCAGCGCACATTGACCGAGGCATTGCTCGGGAAGTTGCCGTTCAAACTCACTGGCGCACAACAGAAAGTATGGCAGGAGATCGCGCGCGACCTGGCGCAGGCGCACCCGATGCAACGCCTGTTGCTCGGCGACGTGGGCAGCGGCAAAACCATCGTCGCCGCGCTCGCCGCGCTGCAAGCCATCGAGAACGGTTACCAGGTGGCCTTCATGGCGCCGACCGAGATCCTCGCCGAACAGCATTATCTGAAATTGCGCGAATGGCTGGTTCCGCTCGGGCTAGAACCGGTGTGGCTGACCGGCAGCCTGAAGAAAAAAGAAAAAGCCGCCGCCGCAGAACGCATCGCGTCCGGCGCAACGCTGCTCGCCATCGGCACCCATGCGCTGTTCCAGGCTGCGGTCGAGTTTAACAAGCTCGGCCTCGTCATCGTGGATGAGCAGCACAAGTTCGGCGTGCAACAGCGGCTGGCGCTGCGCAACAAGGGAAAAGAAAATGCAGGTCGGGTTTCATTCCGACAAGATAGCGCCGGGTTGAAACCCAACCTACAAACAACCGAACCGCATCAATTGATGATGAGCGCCACGCCCATTCCGCGCACCCTGGCGATGAGTTACTACGCCGATCTCGATGTGTCGGTGATCGACGAACTGCCGCCGGGACGCATGCCTGTCGTCACCAAACTGGTGAGCGACGCGCGCCGCGAGGAAGTGTTCGAGCGCGTGCGCAGCGCCTGCCTCGAAGGTCGGCAAGCCTACTGGGTATGCCCCCTCATCGAAGAATCCGATGCAATGGAAGTCGAATTGCAGAACGCGATCGAGACGTATCAGCAACTGACCGAGGCTCTGCCAGAATTGAAAGTCGGCTTGGCACACGGCCGTTTGCCGCCCGCGGAAAAAGCCGCCGTGATGGCGGCATTCAAGGCGGGCGAGCTGCATCTGCTGGTCGCCACCACGGTGATCGAAGTCGGCGTGGACGTGCCGAATGCCAGCCTGATGGTGATCGACCACGCCGAGCGCATGGGGCTGGCACAGCTCCACCAGTTGCGCGGGCGCGTGGGTCGCGGCGCGGCAGAAAGCCTGTGCGTGTTGCTGTTCATGCAGCCCCTTTCCGAACTGGCGCGCGAACGCCTGAAAGTCATTTACGAGAACACGGACGGCTTCGTCATCGCGCAACAGGACTTACAATTGCGCGGCCCCGGCGAACTGCTCGGCGCGCGCCAGAGCGGTGTGGCGATGTTGCGCTTCGCCGACCTGACCGAGGACGAAGACCTGCTGGAGCAGGCACGACTCAGCGCCGACGAACTGCTGCGCGAATCTCCCGCCGCGGCGCGCGCGCATTTACAACGATGGATGGCGAACAAGCATGACTTCCTGCAAGTCTAGAAAACATCTCCCTCACCCTCAGTCCCTCTCCCGGAGGGAGAGGGAAGAAAAGCCCTTCGCCCTCCGGGAGAAGGGTTGGGATGAGGGCGCTTTCTTTTCGACATCACTTCTTATTCAAAAATGAGCTCTCAATCTCACGACCGATTCTGGAACGGCGCCGCGCTCGGCTGCCCTGCCGCCCTGCGCCCGTGGCTGCACGACCAGGGCTCGCTCACCCGGCGCATCCAGCAACGCTGCGAAAGATTTGCGGTACAACCGGTGCGCGGCGGATTGGCGCGCATCGCTTATGACGAAGCCGCACTGCTCGGCATCGCCCCGCATCGCCGGGCCTGGTCGCGTGAAGTGTTCCTGTATGCCGACGGCCAACCCGTGGTGTTCGCCCACAGCACCTGCGCCTATGAACATCTGCGCGGCGCATGGCAGGCGATGCGCGGACTCGGCAACCGTTCGCTCGGCAGTCTGTTGTTCACCCATCCCCTGGTGATACGCCAACCGCTGCATTTCAAAGCACTGCGCGCGCATCATCCGTCTGTGGGTCGGGCTTTAGCCCGACATGTCGGGCTAAAGCCCGACCCACAGAACATCTCCGCCCCCCTCTGGGCACGCCGCTCCCTGTTCACTCTGCACGGTGCGCCGCTGCTGGTGACGGAAGTGTTCCTGCCGGAAATCCTGAAACTCAAATAACCCCCGTTATTCCGGCGCAGGTAAAATGGCAGCATGAATCTGATCGAACGCCTCCCCCTCTACATCCAGCTCACCCGACTGCACCGCCCCATCGGTATTTTGCTGTTGCTGTGGCCGACGCTGTGGGCGGTGTGGATCGCCAGCAAGGGTCATCCCGCGTGGCTCATCCTTGTCATCTTCACCCTCGGCACGGTATTGATGCGTTCCGCCGGTTGCGCCATCAACGACTATGCCGACCGCCATATCGACAAGCATGTAAAACGCACGCAAGACCGCCCGCTCACCAGCGGCAAGGTGACTGAACGCGAGACCTTGTGGCTGGCCATCATCTTGGCTCTGCTTGCCTTCGCACTCATCCTGCCGCTCAATCCGCTCACTTGGCTGTTGGCCTTCCCTGCCCTATTCCTCGCTGTGAGCTATCCCTACACCAAACGCTTTCTCGCCCTCCCGCAAGCCTACCTTGGCATCGCTTTCGGCTTCGGCATCCCGATGGCATTCGCCGCCACGCTCGGCCACGTGCCGCCGGTGGCCTGGGTGCTGCTGCTCGCCAACGTGTTCTGGGCGATTGCCTACGACACCGAATACGCAATGGTGGACCGCGATGACGACATCCATCTCGGCATCCACTCTGCGGCGCTGCTCTTCGGAAAATACGATGTGATCGCGGTGATGACCTGCTATGTCATCACCCTGCTCTTGCTGGCGCTGGCAGGGCTGATGGCCGGGTTAGGCGCGATCTACTTTGCTGGGTTGGTCGTTGCGGTGGGCATCGCGCTGTACCATTACCGGCTCATCAAAGACCGCAGCCGCGACAAATGTTTCGCGGCTTTTCTGCACAACAACTGGTTCGGGGCGGCGGTGTTTGCGGGAGTGGCGGGGAATTGCTTGTTGCAGTGAAGTGCGGGATGGAGCTGCGCTCAAGGATATTGTCGCGATTGATGCAAGACCGCGTACACAACGACATACGCCGCCCTGATGCGATAAACGAGTGTGTAAGGATATTTTTCCAGCGCAAGTTCTCTTGTTCCTGCAACCCGACCGGCCTTGCCCAGCTCCGGGAACAACTCCAGTCTTTCTGCTGTTTTAAATATTGTCTCGACGACCTTTGCTGCCGCCGCCGGATTGTCTTTTGCAATAAATGCCTCTGCAGCGGCAATATTGCCAAAAGCGCGAGCAGCGAATTTAAGCTGCTTTTTTACGCTCATGTCTTGCTTTGTCTAATTGCATCCAGAATTCATCTTTACCGTACAAACGTCCTGCCTTTTCATCAGCCATTCCAGCTCCAACTTGAGCGGCAAACCACTCTTCGTATTCAATGCGCTCTATCACCGCTTGCTTGATAATTGCCTGCGGTGTGCGCCTTGATCCGGCGGCAACTTTTTCCAGCCGCTTGAGCACCGTTTGCGGCAGCGTGATTGTTTGGTTCATGGCGTATGCTCTCCGTAGCTTGCGAGTCTTTGATTCTACACCGGGATAAATGCTTCGCGGCCTTCCTCCACAACAACTGGTTCGGGGCGGCGGTGTTTGCGGGCATCGTCGTCCACTATCTGGCAGGCGCTTGATAAATCGCCATTCCCTCGCACGGTGTCCGCACCCTATTGAAGTTAAAAGCCAGGCTCAATCCGCCGCCAGCGCCTTTGCATGCAGCGCCAGTTCCTGTTGTATTTCACGCAGTTTGGTTTTGACTACCTTTTGATTTTCGCTGCCCAGGCGAAGCATGATCTTCTGGCCGATGGATAATGCCTCCAGATCGGGGGCGGCAAACAGATAAAAATACTTTGGCTGACTCAGCTTGATCGGCTCACCGATGGTCGGCGCAGCCAGCAGATCGTCCAGGGTTTCGATCAATTGATCGTTGAAATTGCGTCCCGGATAGCCGAGTTCCGCATAGGCTTGTTGAAACAGGGGGTAGAGCCAAACATACAACTGAACCAGCTTTCTGCTGTCGACTGCCTTGGCCAGGTTCACATACGGCACATAGCGTTTCGCGTTGTCCGGACTCACGGTCAACTGGCCAGCGGCGTCGGAGACAAGAAATTTCCCCTGCGGCGACTTGAACGGCATCACTTTTGCGGGCACGCGCTGGCGCGGCAAATTATCGACGGTCACCACGATGTTTTGAATGATTTGTCCGGGACGCAACAGCGCCATCAATGTTTGGTTTATCCCCAAACCGCCCAGTTTTTCCAACACCAAACCGTCGCTCCTGGTTAGCGGCGGCAGAGGCAGTTGCGACACCGGCGGGGGCGGCGGCGATTTGGCCACCGGGCTTTCGGCGGGCTGCACGATTGGAGCGGGCAAGGGTGCAACGGCTACCGGCACACTGGCGGGTTCGGGTTGGCCGGAAGGCCAGAATAGATAAGCTGACAGCCCGGCAAGCAGAACCAGCAGCACGACAACCGGGAACAAAATTTTATTTTTCATGTTGATCTCCTGCACGTAGAAAGACACGGCTCGCGAGTCCAGTCTACGCTGAAAATATCCCATTCCCAATGCGGCAGTAGCGCGAACGCAGGGTAAATCTGCGTGAGAGAAGTGAAACACACAGATGCAATTACGCTTCCAAAAGGCCTGAGCATCCACGCGTTTTTTGGCTCCGGCATAACGTCGCATAAACCGCGACGTTAGCCTTCACCAAAAAAATGCACGGGAGCGACATTGCTCATACTGCCAACTACTCCTCCAACAAGCTTCGCAGCATCCATGCATTTTTTTCATGCACCTCCATCCGCGCTGACAAGAGATCCACCGTCGGCTGGTCGCCCGCCTTCTCGGCAATCGGCAGCACTTCGCGCGCGGTGCGCGCCACGGTCTCCTGACCGTCCACCAGTTGGCGGATCATTTCTTTCGCATTGGGCACGCCGTCGCTTTCCTTGATGCTGGTGAGTGCGGCGAACTGCTTGTAGCTGCCCGGTGCGGGATAGCCCAGTGTGCGGATACGCTCGGCCACCAGGTCGACAGCGTTCCAAGTCTCCGTGTATTGCGTCATGAACATCAGGTGCAGCGTCTGGAACATGGGGCCGGTGACGTTCCAGTGGAAGTTGTGGGTCTTGAGATACAGGGTGTAGGTGTCGGCCAGCATGCGGCCGAGGCCGTCGGCGATCTTTTTGCGATCCTTGTCGTTGATGCCGATGTTGATGGCGACGGGTTTTTTCTTGCTCATGATGGTTCTCCTTCACACGTTGGTTGATGGATGGTGCGTCATGTTTCTGCACCGATGATGTTACACCTTCGCTCCGGCAAGTGAACTGTCCGTCCCCGCCGGAAAGGGGTGTCCGATCTGCTTGCTCATCTCGTTGCGTTCAGCGGCGTAGCGGCCGGTGAGCACGAAGCCGCTCATGCACTGTTCCGCATCGAGAAAAGCCATCTTCACGCCATCGCTGTTGGCGCGCAGTTGCCAGGAGCCGACCGCATCACGCGCCACCGGCAACACCGCAACGGGATGCGCGGGTGTCTTGACCACCACCGGCATGGCCGGGAACACCACCGGCGTCTCGCACCCGGAAAGCGTCTTTGCCAGTGCGCGCGCCGCATGCATGATCGGCAACACGAAGGGTTGCACTTTCCCGTCGATCTCGGCGCAATCGCCCAGCGCGTAGATGGCCGGAGCGCTGCTGCGCAGGTATGCATCCACCTTGATGCCGCGATTCACTTCCAGTCCTGCCGCCTGCGCCAAAGCGATGCGCGGACGCAAGCCGACGGCGGACAACACCAGACCGGTTTGTAGTTGCGTGCCATCCGCCAGCGTCAGGGTATAGCCCTTCTCGTGACGATCCACGCGGCTGACCGAAGTAGCAAAATGCCAATCCACACCGATCGCCGCAAGGGGTGCGAGCAACTGCTTGCCAGCCTGTTCCGGCATCAGACTGGCGAGCGGATACGGCCCGGGGTCGATGACACTGACCCGGTAACCCGCTGTCGCCCAATCGTTGGCGAATTCGCAACCGATGAGTCCGCCGCCCATGATGGTGATGTGCGCCACATCCTGCACTGCCTTGCGCAACTGCGCGTAGTCCGCGATGTCGTTGACCGACATCACCGCATCGGCCGCATCGCCCTGCACCGGGATGCGGATGGGGTCGGCACCCAACGCCATCACCAGTCTGCCGTATTCCAGTTCACCCGCAGTGCTGGCCAGCTTTTTGTTCGTGCGGTCAATGGCATGCACTTCGGTCTCCGCCAGCAGCGTGATGCCGAGTTGCGCGGCCATCTCCGCCGCGCGCGTCAGCACCAGCCCGGCGGCATCCTTACCTTGCGCATAGGCATTGGAGAGCATGGGCTTGGAGTAGTAATCGCCGCTGTCGCGCGAGACCAGCGTGACCGGGATGTCGCGATCCAGTTTGCGCAGTTCGCGGATGACGGAGTAACCCGCCAGACCGCTTCCGAGTACGACGATTGGTTTCATGCTCTGCTCCCTCACCACGGCCCTCTCCCGGAAGGAGAGGGGATTGATACTGCACTTTGATCAGACCTCGATCATCTCGAAATCAGCCTTGGCCACGCCGCAATCCGGGCACGCCCAGTTCTCGGGAATATCCGCCCATTTTGTACCGGGCTTGATGCCTTCTTCGGGCAAACCCTGTGTCTCGTCGTAGATGAATCCGCACACCACACATTGCCAAACTTTCATGTCGTTCTCCTTAATCGTCTAATTGCTATCAAGCCGTGACCTTCGCCAACTGGGCCCGGTACTGGTTGGCATGGCGCTCTTCGACTTTCGCCAGTGCCGCGAAACGCTTGGCCGCTTTTTCCAGCGTGGCCTTGAACATCTCGGCGTGCTCCTTCGATTCGCCGATCTGCTGTTTGATCTCCTCGCTTGCAGCGGTGTGTCCTTCCTGCTGCGCGGCCTTGAGGAAGCCGGGGTACATCTCGGTATATTCGTAGGTCTCGCCCTCGATCGCCATCTGCAGGCAGCGCTGCGTGGTCATCTCGGATTTCGGATACAACAGGTCGAGGTGCCCCAGCGCGTGCATCACTTCCTGCGCGGCCGTCTCTTCGAACACGCGCGCCACATCTTCATGGCCCTCGGCGCGGGCGATATGGGCAAAATAGCGGTACTTGGTATGTGCCATCGATTCGCCGGCAAAAGCGGCTTCGAGATTGGCGTGTGTCTTGATGTCGGGTCGTTGCATGGTGTTCTCCTGTTCGGTTGGTTGAAAGCGTGGCTGCTGTCCACGGATGGCAATGTACGCAGGCTCGGCCAATCAATCCAATTGATTATTCAAAGCGATGTGATTTATTATTTAAATCGTGGAACAGCGCGCCAGAGCGCGGACTGCGCCGAGCGCTATCCGACCCCGCACGATGTGCCGGCATCATCACCCCAGAAAAATCCGGCAGACCCTCCTCTGCACGTTGCAACAACCCGCGTAGCCACCGTGCGGGCAATCAGCATCAGCCAATTGATTCCGATGGCACTCAGGTTCAGGTCATTCCCTCTGTTTCTTCGCCACAGCAGGCGCATCATCGCCGCCAGACAACCCTTCCAGACCGAGTCCGAACAGCACGAGTGCTGCCATGAAGGCCTGCAGGTAAATAGGATTTGATAAAAAAGTTTGCATGATGGGCCTCCTTGCAGCGCTGCGCCGAGTGCAAGTCGGCGCGGCACAAGACCTTCAAAACTTACCTTACGTGATCACGCGAGATCGAAGCGATCCAGGTTCATCACCTTGTTCCATGCCGCGACGAAGTCATGGATGAATTTCGCCTGTGCGTCCGAACAGGCATAGGCTTCAGCCAGTGCCCGCAGTTGCGAATTGGAGCCGAAGACCAGATCGACGCGGGTGCCGGTCCACTTCTTTGCCCCGGTCTTGCGGTCGGTGCCTTCGAACAGGTCTTCATCCTTCGACAGCGGCTTCCACTCCGTGCCCATATCGAGCAGGTTGACGAAGAAGTCGTTGGTGAGCGTCCCCGGCCGTTGGGTGAAGACGCCATGCCGGGACTGTCCGGCATTCGTACCCAGCACGCGCATGCCGCCCACCAGCACCGTCATCTCCGGCGCAGTCAACTTCAGCAACTGCGCGCGGTCGAGCAGCAGCTCCTCGGCCGAAACGGAGTACTTGCTCTTCTGGTAGTTGCGGAAGCCGTCGGCGATCGGTTCAAGCACGGCGAAGGATGCCACGTCGGTCTGTTCCTGCGCGGCATCCATGCGGCCCGGCGTGAAGGGAACCGTCACATTGTGACCGGCCTTCTGCGCCGCCTGCTCGACGCCGGCACAACCCGCCAGCACGATCAGATCAGCCAGCGAGATTTTCTTGCCGCCGGATTGGGCGGCGTTGAACTCGCCCTGAATGCGCTCCAGCGTCTTGATCACCTTGGCCAGTTGCGCGGGCTGGTTGATCTCCCAATCCTTCTGCGGCGCCAGGCGGATGCGCGCGCCGTTGGCGCCGCCGCGCATGTCGGAGCCGCGGAAAGTCGAGGCTGAAGCCCAGGCGGTCGAAACCAGTTCGGATACCGACAGGCCGGACGCCAGCACCTTGGCCTTGAGCGCGGCGACGTCCTTGTCGTTGACCAGCGGATGATCGACGGCGGGGATAGGGTCTTGCCAGAGCAGGTCTTCCTTCGGCACTTCGGCACCGAGGTAACGCGACTTCGGCCCCATGTCGCGGTGGGTCAGCTTGAACCAGGCGCGGGCGAAGGCATCGGCGAATTCGTCCGGGTTCTGGTGGAAGCGGCGCGCGATTTTTGCGTAGGCCGGATCCATGCGCATCGCCATGTCGGCATCGGTCATGATGATCGGCGCCTTCTTCGATGCATCGTGCGCGGCCGGCGCCGTGTTGCTGTCGGTCGCCTGGTTGGGCGTCCACTGATGCGCGCCCGCCGGGCTCTTGGACAACACCCACTCGTTGCCGAACAGCATGTCGAGATAACTCATATCCCATTTCGTCGGCGTCGGCGTCCACGAGCCTTCCAGACCGCTGCCGATCTGGTCGCCGCCTATGCCTGATTGGTAGGCGTTCTTCCAGCCCAGACCCTGCTCGGCGAGTCCGGCCGCCTCGGGGGCGGCGCCTACCTGCGCGGCATCGCCGGCGCCATGGCATTTGCCGAAGGTGTGTCCGCCGCAGGTCAGCGCCACGGTCTCTTCGTCGTTCATCGCCATGCGCGCGAAGGTCTCGCGCACCAAGCGGCCCGATTCGAGCGTATCGGGTTGGCCTCCAGGACCTTCTGGATTCACATAAATCAAACCCATCTGCACAGCGGCGAGGGGGTTTTCCAACTCACCCTCGATGGTCATGCGGGCTTTATCATCCAGCCATTTTTCTTCATTACCCCAATAGACGTCGATTTCCGGCGCCCAGATGTCCTCGCGCCCGCCGGCGAAACCAAAGGTCTTGAAGCCCATCGATTCCATCGCGACGTTGCCCGCGAGAATAATGAGGTCGGCCCAGGAAATTTTGCGGCCATACTTCTGCTTGATCGGCCACAGCAGTCGGCGCGCCTTGTCCAAATTGACGTTGTCGGGCCAACTGTTGAGCGGCGCGAAACGCTGGTTGCCGTGGCCTGCGCCGCCGCGGCCGTCTCCGGTGCGGTAGGTGCCCGCGCTATGCCAAGCCATGCGAATGAAAAACGGGCCGTAGTGGCCGTAGTCCGCCGGCCACCAATCCTGAGAGTCGGTCATCAGCGCGGTCAGGTCTTTTTTCACCGCCACCAGATCGAGTTTTTTGAATGCTTCGGCGTAGTTGAAATCCTCGTCCATCGGGTTGGACTCGGGGGTGTGCTGGTGCAGAATTTCGAGGTGCAACTGGTTCGGCCACCAGTCGTGGTTCGAGGTGCCGCTTCCGGCTTTGTGAACAAACGGGCATTGGCTCATGATCGTCTCCTTGAATGGGTTGCGTGGTTCGAAATCCACAGCCGCAATGTAGGCGTTTCTGCCTCATCAATCCAATTGATTGTTCAGAGCGATGTGATTTATTATGCAAATCACCAAC
>CAZSIO010000009.1:0-16124 GCA_964606865.1 uncultured Sideroxydans sp. | reverse complement strand
CCGCCGCTATTGAGATTCGTGGCGGGAATGGCTAATTTAACCGGACACTACTGATTGCAGTCATAGCTTTCACAAGCCATCGTCGGCCACAATCAGGCAGCCTGATTCCTAATAAACGTAGCTTCAAAAGCTTTGCATTGTCTGTTCTGCTGCAGACGGTTGGCGAAATCAAAGGCATCGTTCATCTCGAAACGTTGGAATACATCAAGGCCACGATCTAGTAAGATCTTCCAACCATGGTCGGTTGTAATGTGCCGGGCGTGAATGGTGCTTTCCTTATCAAACTCCCAAGTGAACTGGATACCAACGGTGGCGCATGCATCTGTGATGCGTTGGAGGTTTTCTTTCTGCTGATCGCTCTTGAATTCATCCTCGATGGTAATCAGGTGCACTGCAACCTCATCCTCAACCGGCTTGAGTTTGGCCACCGTTTCCATCAGCTCCATGAGATTGCGAACCTGATAGAAAATACGGATGTAGGGATCGGTGATCGTAATCTTCTTGGCACCTTTCAGATAAGGGCCAAATAATCCGTCAAAGGTTAGCCCCCTTTGGTTTTCCTGCCAAACCAGATGTTGATCGCGAAGCTGTGGTTCCGATGGGATCGCTATAGTTTGGGTAGCTGCAACCTCCCCTGCCTCTCGTATAGGTGATGAAGTGGTCGTTGCAGTAGCGTTGGCGTCAGGCATTGGAACTGCTGCCACAACCTTATAGTATGCCCCGGCGTACTCTTCTTCCTCAAGCGTCGTAACTGACTTCAGCTTTCCTGCTTTATCCTCGTAGTCAAATCGAACTTTGGAATATGTAGTGTCGATGCGCAGCAACTGATCCTTCACGCGCTTGCGTCCCTCAATGGCGAACCTTAATATTTCTTCAACTTCTGCCGGTGTTGCTTCGCCATGCGGAAATAGAATTTTCATCAATCCTGAAAATGTCTTGTGAATGCCATCCCGGTCACGAGTGGAGATGTCAGACGATAAGGTGAAGAGCGATTGATAGCGGTCTGAGAAATCATGGCTACGAAGCGAGCGCAGGATCTCTGCAAGATAATCCACTACGAAGCCGTACCCGCTGGAAAACATCTCGCCACGAATGATGTCCACTTCCCAGCCTGGTATGTAGTAATGGATACGGTCTAGGAAAGCTGAGTCGTGAAATTCCTTGGGTAATGGATCAAACAGATCGGAATGCTTGAGCATATACGGAACTGTATGCTCGGTATTACCAACAAATGTCATGGATGCTTCGGCGCCCAGTGTTTCCACTCCGCGTGAGAACGACTTGTTGGCCATGTAGTTCTTCATGATGTCCACCAGCGATTTGTCTACACGCTTCTGCTTACCAGCAAATTCATCAAACGCCACCACATCCCAGTAACCCACCAGCCCCAGTTTGCCCGACGAGTTGTTTACAAACAGTTTGGGTACTGTCACTTCGCCACCGGAAATCAAAATGCCGTGTGGTGAGAATTCAGAATAAATGTGCGATTTGCCTGTGCCTTTTGGCCCCAGCTCGATTAGGTTGTAGTTGCGCTCGCAGAACGGAATCAGACGCACCAGTTGGCAAAGCTTGTTGCGACGGCCAAACATCTGCGGATTAAAACCGATACTCTGAATCAGCAGATCTATCCATTCATCTGTCGTAAACTCACGACGCGCCTTCACATACCCGTCATAGTCAAACTGCGACAACTGAATAGGCTTGATAGAAGCCATGATCCAAGGCGAAGATCCCTTGTCTTCGGAGAATTCGTACTCAACATCGGCAATGCACCAAACTCCACCGACTAATAGCTTGGGGTGTGCTTTGATGGTGGCTGAGTCGATCAGGACTTGTTTGATCCCCAAGTTGGCGAATTCCGCCTCATACACATCGGCCTTGTCATTAAGAGACACGCTAATGCGGTCAATGACCTTGTGTCTGCCCTTCTCTTTGATGGTTGAGCGAATTAACCCAGCCTCATTGCGGTGAACATAGTGCAATCGGAGGATGTCTTTTACCGTCTCAATGCCAGTCTGAATGGTCGCTTCATCATTGGTCGCGCAATACTGCCCAAGCAGATACTCCAACACATACGATGGGACGATTGCGTTGCCCTTTACCGTCTTGACCAGATCCTTACGCACGACCAGACCAGAGAAATGCTGGTTGATCTTGTTATCAAGCTCGCTGTTAATGCTGTTGTCCACGCTCATCCCGTACCTCTCAGAAATCAAAGTCACTCGTAAATGACCGGCGAATCGTGTAACTCAAAGTCTTGTACTCGCGGTAGTGTGAAGTTCCGTCAACCAACTCTTCAAGGCGAAGAATTGCTTGCTGGCCATTGGCCTCATCTGCCTTGCGACTCAGTACAAAACGAACGGGCATTTCACGCTCACGCGGATTCTCAGAAGTCAGATCAAATATAAGTTCATGGCTGTCTGAAATCAGCTCGCCATTCTGCGCATATATTCCACCGCGTAACTTGCGACCTTGGATCTTATCCGTCACCGCCTGCGACTGATACAAAACTACCGCTACCTGCCCAGAGGTAATGGTCTTCCCTGCACCACCGATGAATTCTACTTCCACCCTCGACACATCGCTCTGGCGCTTCTTGTTGATGCGCAGCACCGGAATGACCACCTCTTGCAAGGTTGCACCCCCATGCACAAAGCGGCTTCCGGATCCCTTTTGGCGCAGGCGGTTAATGGACTTGGGAATCTGTACCTCGACCGTACCTTCAAGCCCCAGTTGGACAGGCATAAAAGTCTTGAAGCTGACGCTGCTGCGCATCCCAGTCCCCAGCACAAAACGCCGGTTGCGGTAGTAGATGCCCTCTCCCTCGGGTTCACTGACCATGAAGTCGCTATCTTCCAACGCGCGATTTTGGTAAATGAATCCGTGATCAGCCGTCACCAGCACATTGCTGACATTCGCATTGGCCAGCTTCTTGATGATGCGTATCAGTTCTTGCAGCGTATCTTCGGTTGCCGCAAATACGCGCTCTTCGGTATCCCGCGTATCGCCAGTCTTATCGATCAGATTGTGATAAATGTAGATCACTTCATTGTCACGAACCAGAGCGCGCGACTCATCACGTTCCATCTTCATCAAGTCTTCTGCCTGAATCGCAATGGAGGCTGGCACCACCGACGACAGGATCTTGCTTCGATTGGCGGTGCCCTGAGCACTTTGTCCATCCACCAATGCGACACCCGTCTCATCATTCATCAGCGTCAGCGTCTTGTTGGGAAGCAACGCTGCCATGCCTAACTGCGTGTAGCTAGGCAACATGGCAAGCACAGGTTCCAGCTCCGCTTCAAAGCGATCCTCTTGACGCATCAGGCTTTGCAGTTCCTCGCCAATCTCATAGCGGAAAGCATCAGAAATCACAACGCACACTTTGCCCTTACGCTCTATGTAAGGCTGAACCCACCGGCTAAAGAACTGCCGCTGCAAAGCAATTGGTGGCGCGTCCCATTGTGTCGCTGCATCAACAAACACCTGCCAGTTATTGTTGATCTTAAGCAGAAAGTTGTTGGTGTAAAGGTTTTCCACCTGGGTATTCAGTGTGGAAAGTAAGGATGCCTGCCCGGATTGGCGTGTATGGAAAATGAATTTCCGATACAACTGGTCGAGCTTGAACCAGCTTCGTGCATAGTTCTGCACACCATCCGCCATTGATGTCATCTCCAAGCGCGCACCTTCTAGCGCATGGATAAAGGCTGCTGCATACTCCACCGCACTGTAAAGATCGGCATATTGCGCATACCAGTGGCCTTGGCGGCGCTGGCGTACCGACAAGATGACATCTCCGGCACTCATCGTGTGTGTTGAAACGCCTTGAACAAGATCAGTGACTATCTTGCGGTCGATTAACTCAAAATAGTCCAGCTCTATGAGCTCGCGCAGCTCTCTCTGGTCCACATCCTTCTCGATGCCCAAAGCATCGGCGCATTGTTCAGAAAGCCTCTCAAAGCTCTCTGCATATTGCCGACTATCTTTCCATCGTTTCAGAAACACCAGTGCCTCGGCAGTTAGCTTCGGCGTACCGCTAACGCCCATTGCGTAACATGACTTAAATAACTCTATTGCGAAATCACGTAGACCTGGTGTGGCAGATTCGTATCCGTAAAAGCGCAGCATCTGCTTCCATAAAAAGTCATTCAGTCCGCAGCGCCCTATCAGACGAATCCGCTCTTCACCTCCATCCGCCAACTCGGCAAGCAGCGCCTCTAGGATGACATCAAGCCTTGGTTCCGCCCCTGAACAAACAGCGAGCATCTTCAGGAGTATTATCGATGCTGAATCGTCGCTCTTAAGCATGCGCTTCAATGCATCCTTGCGCTTCGCCGCACCAAAGAACTCAGCATGAGCCTGTACCACTTCGGCAAAGGCCGGGCTCAGTTCCATCTCAGCAAGCCATAACGCCACCTGATCAGTACGAAACTCACCATGCCCCAATTGGACATCAAGCAACCAGTTGTCTAAATCGGGAGGTTGAGGGCCGTCACGAAAAAGTAAGAACTTCTGCTCAGGCAGCTCACGCAGGATGCGGTGCTTGATACCGAACTCGTTGTTGACCAGCTCAATCTTCTCAATGCCGGGGATACTTAGGGCAGTAAAGTCTGCGCGTAACTCGTGCTTGGTGTCATACCAAAAAACAATGCGGTGCTTTTCAAATAGCCGCTGTAAAGCCTGGATGATCCGATCACTCATTCTGTACCCGTTTCATTCTTATTCTTCATCCTTCGCCTCTAGCCCCGGGATCTTCTTCAGAGCATCGCCGAGCTTGATGTAGTTCACCTTTACACCATCATCCAAATCAAGCGACACCTGTCGAGTAGCAAGTGGATAAAGAGTGTTGCGTTCGTAGTCGTCCAGTTCCACAAGAATTCTTTTCAATTCTTCAATATTTTTTAGTGCTTTGGTCTTTTCACTTTGGCTAGCTGAGGTGCTGATACTCATTTGTTCCTGATGGCCACGCTCGCTAACTAGCTTGCTGCGGAAATCACGCAGGTATTGCAGCACAATGCTGGCTGTATCCGGGCGATAACGATGCAGATAGATCAGCGCGTTGAAACTTCCTTTGGGACTACTAAACATCCAGTAGATTGGGCGTTTCTTGTAACGTTTGACGTGGTCACTAAAGAACTCCTTGAGGAAGAAATCGCGAATCGGCAGTGCTTTGCCTTTCTTACCCAACGCTTCCTCAATGAAACATAAATTTTCGTCGTAGTGCTCATCGCCAAAGTTGACATGAAGGAACTCTCGGAAGCGGCCAGTAATGTCGTCACTGAACCAGTCACCATCAAGAATTGGAATCACATTATCTTCGTCTGGCGTGAAACGTGGCTGAGGAATTTGACGTAAATAGTCCGCCAGCGTTTCGCCTTGATTGGCGAGTACCAGTCCAGGTTTGTCGAGGCTATAGCGGCCAAACATGCAACCAACGGCGTAGGAAATGAACTCACGCATGGTGTCTGCACGCAGTAGGTCTTCCAGTTCCTGCTCGGATCTTTGGCCTCCATAACGGTAATGCGGGTTGCAGGTCAGAGTGATTTCATTCAGCGGCACATCTGGCGTCAGCTCATCTGTAAGGCCGTAGGCGTCGATAAAGATGCGATTGTTTTCTTCCTCAAGGCGCTGCATCTCTAAGGTCATATTTTGCCAGTGGGCGAGAAGCATCTGGTAGGCGGCCTTAATCGTTGGTTGACGGTAGTTTGGATTCAGCAGGTCCAATCCACTAAAGTTCCATGAATTTTCAGAGGCATCCCAATCTGAGCGCGCAATCGACAGGACTGCCTCCATCTCCGACTCGACTCTTGCATCTGTTCTAAAAGCTGCTGGCAGTGCACTGAAGTCACCAATCTTGAAATGCATTGTTGGATTCAGTATTGGCGCCATCCAAGACACAAAGCGGTTATTACATGCCGAAATAAGCCGAAGGAACTCGCTTCTTCCTTTTGGAAATGCACTATTTACCGCGGCATCAAAGCAGAAACTATCGTTGTAGTATCTGAACGATGGATTCTTGATGTTTATATCTGACCACGAGACGCTCTCGCGGAAAAAAAAGTCTGTGTTTCGAGGGGTGGACTTCGGTTTTATCGACTTGATCGCTTGCCCGTCGGCCTGCCAGTCAACAATTGTTTCTTGGTTGCCATACCATTTTCTGGTCTCCCCTCCTTTATTGTAAGGAAACCAACGAATACTGGGCACACTCGTATTTGATTGTAATGAGATTGCAGTCCTAGTAAATGACACCTCAGCCCAACGTCTGACAAACCTTTCATTGTCCCCAGTAGTCATGCCGTTGCGAGCGTCAACAAGCTCTCCGAGCTTCGGGTTATTTTCAAACGCACGAAAAACGTCTTTACTTAAAGAATACTGAATGGGACATCCAGGAATATTTGAGAATTGCCGAGGGTTTACACGAAAAATCATCCCACTTCGCTTTTTCTCGAGGAAAACCTCCTGCTTGTTCGAGGCATGAGGCGCGTCGTTCAGATTTACATACTCACTGACTTGCGCTGTGCCTTGCGACTGAAGAACAAAAGCAGCTCCAAGTGCAAATTTTGAGTTGAGTTCTGGAAATGAGTTAAACCCAACCTGCACCAGTGATCTGATCGGGGCATATTGGAGAATTTTTGAGCGAATCGCTTCATAGGAAGATAAAAACATCCAATTCTGAAGTGTGATCATTGCAATAAGCCCGTGTTTCCTTGTCAGCTGGAAGGATCTGTCAATGAACATGGAGAAAAGATCGCCCTTGCTGATTTTGTAATGTGAGGCCGCGAAGCTCTTCAACTCTTGGTTCATCCCGCTGCTACCCATATACGGCGGATTCGCCACCACCACGTGATAGCACTGACTCAAGTAAGCCGCTTGCTTTAGTACGAGCAGAACGTCACGATGCACATGCTCCAACAATAACTGACTGCCTACGCCCTTCGCGGTCAGAACACGAAACAGCTCGGCATAGTCCATTTCCACCGGACGGATCAGAGAGCCGAAGTTGTCAGCCTCCTCAAATTGGGTCAGTAATGTGCGCAAGTTGGCGGTGAATAATTCACGTCCTACTGCTGTCATATAGGCGTCCAGATCGTGGGACTCAATCTTTACAGGTCGTAATACGCAGATATGAGGTTCAATTGATTGTGCACGAACTGCTGAACGGCGACGGAAGAAACGCTTGTCGTATTGCAGCGCCTTCATGGTCAGCGCAAAGGCGGCTAACTCACCAGCACGTTCATCGATCTCAACACCATAGAGGTTGTAGGTGAGAATCTTCTCTGTAATCTCAACGGGAGCCACACCCTCTTCTTCATAGATGGCATAGAGAAGGTCGAATGCGTAGGTAAGCATGTGCCCTGAGCCGCAGGCTGGATCGCAGATTTTGATTTCTTCGGGGCTAGTGATCTTCAGAAAATCAGTTTCTGCATGCTCGGGCCGAATATAGTAATCCATCTTCTCGGCTAGTCTCGAGCTTGGCCGATTGAGCAGCCAGAGACGGCCGAGTGAGTTTTCTACCAGATAGCGCACAATCCAATGTGGCGTGAACAGTTGCGTAGCAGCCGGAATATTTTCAGGTGTAATCTTTTTGTTCTTCTTCAATCCCTCGAAGACGGCGTCTTTCTTCTCTGAGATGTAGAACTGGTAGAGCCATCCGATGACTTCCACATCTTGGCAGGAGTCCGGTGTCATGGCCTCACGGGTGTAAGTGAGAATAGAGTTTCCAGATAGCAGATCGACCGGCATCAACAGTTCTGTGTAGTCAGCGATGCGCTCGAAGAGAAATGGCATTACCGGCTGGTAATAGTTACATACAGCCACTATTAGCATTCGGTAGGCTTCTTGCTGTGGATCTGAGCTTGGTGCCTTGCCGTCCAAGAGCGCCCTCACCTTTTCCTGAATAGCGGCCGGAACCATTTCTTCGTCAATATGGCCCATCTTGGCTTCGGCCAATACCTCCGGCTGAAACTGCCCTTCAAGAGGTGACACAACGCTGATGCGATTAACGCGATTGACGTCCATGTAACGCAGTGCGCAGAAACGGTTAAACCAGATGTAGGCGACACGGTCGATAACCTGGTCGCGACTTGATTCCTTAATCTGCTCTTCAAGCTCTTTAACTGCACTGGGGTTTTCACGACGTGCTGCACTATTGGCTTGTAATACGAGTTGTAGGCGTGCCTCGACCAGCTCCAACAATGTGCGTCGGGCATACTGAGCAAAGCGGCGGAGTTTTGTGGTTTCCATTGTTCTTATATTCCGGTGGGAACAGCAGGTGTAGTGAGAGAGCTCAGGCGGGTCACTGGCCATTTTGGAAAGTTATCATTCCAAGTTTCAATATTAAAGACTTGGCAGTTTTCCAAAAAAGAACGTTGCCAGCGTGCTACGGGCTTACCTTGCGGAGGTAATTTCCTAGCAATCTCGTCCGCCAGATTCACCAGAAATGGGGCTTCCAGAGTAACTAGACTCAAGTAATGAATTGGTTTACCGACCCTATCTTCTGCCCAGCGGTAAACAAACGAATCGATGAATTTACTGGCGAAGGTGCTGCTTAGCGTACCGTCATTAAGATCTGCGTGAAAACTTGCCAATCCCTTGGCTTGGGCCTTTGGATTGCCCGGATCCTTGACCTCGACGAAAACGATGGCCTCTTCAAACTCAACCAAGAAATCAACCCGATGCATGCCAGCAATACCATGGAAATTGGGTAAAGTACTTTTCATTTGATCGAAGACAAATCCACCAACGGCGTTGGTAAAATCAATCTGTAGGTCACTTTCCCTCAGTGTCGTCATTTACCCAAGTTCCCCATCTTGGAACGCACCTGTTCTTTGGTCAGATCATTGAAGGCGTCTGTAATCGCATTTGGAGTAATGGCGAGATAATCATCTGTAGATTCAAGCTGTATTTGACCGTTATCTGTATTCCTGAAGAGGGCATGAAATTTGACGTGATCACCTTTACCCTTATCAGCCAGAAGATCAAACCACTTGAGTAGTACATAGTCATGAGTAGCCAGAATAATCTGCTGCCCGTTGCGCGCGAGCTCTAGGAGCGTTTCCACAAGGAGTCTCATCAGCTTAGGATTCATATTGGTTTCAGGTTCGTCCCAAATTAAAGTGCCTGAGCCGCCAAGATTGAGCTGCTGGTTCTCCAATAAGAGTTGGAGGATGCCAAGTTTTCGGACTCCCTCTGCAGCCATTTGAGCTGAAATAGTTTCATCTTTGATTGGGACAAAGACAGTTTTAGTGCGAGTATTGAGTTGGTGTTGGTCTTTTGCACGCTGCTCTTCAAAGCGACCAGGTTCAAATGTTGTATGGCCAAAATGGCCTAATCTAAATCTACCCTCGATAGTGTTCACTAGTTTTTGATAAACCTGCCCAAAGCGTGGATTCTGGTCAATGGCATCTTCGAGCTTGATCGGCCTTTTGACTGACAGCTTCTCGCACAGATCAAGGTAGGTAGCATCAAAAAGACTATGTAATGTTGGCTTGTCAGACTTGTCACTGGTGATGCCCTTGTATAAAGACAGTACCTCTTTGGTAGGAAGAAATATTGGAGGATTTAGCCCTCCCGACTCATTAGTGAAATGAGTGAGCTTGATCTTCTTAGAGGACGATGTGAATTCAGCACTCAACCGCTGCCCATGACCAAATTCGGCGTTGATTTTCGCATGCTGGCCCCCGGGTGTTCCATTCCTAACTAGCTTCCCCAGTGCATCTCCATTAGGACGAAAGGTCGAACAAAGTTTGTCCGTCAGGTCGCTCTGTTCATTTCCAAGTGCTAGAGCCGCGTTCGCAACGTATGCAGCTTTAAGCAGTTGAGTTTTGCCTGTTCCGTTCTCGCCAATAATCACATTGATCTTGGATGAAAAGTTTATGTTCAGCTCGCCAAACTTGGCGAAATTTTCAAGACCTAGTTTTGAAATCACTTAGCCACCTCAGATTTGCACACGCTTGCCGTCTTTGATTTCTTTAAGCCATGCCTCGCGTAAAGCTTCCAGATAGCGGTTCAGGTCAGCCTCATCAGCCAGCCATGCTTTATCAAATGAAACTGCAATCGAACGCGCAGCAATTACTTGTGGCTGTGTTTCAGGTTTGATTGATGTCCCGGTGGTGGTTGATCCATCAGTCGTGTTTGGTGCAGGTGGTCTCGACAAGTTTTCAAACAGCGTTAGAAGTTGAGGATAATCCTGCTCTTCAAAGCGACGGAGCAGATCTCTGATCATCGCGATACGCTTCTGCCCCTCAATGCCTTGCCTTGCATTTTCAAAAGGCTCAATTAACTTTGCCTGCTTGTCGGCCGTTAGTAATGGGAACTCTGCCATGTTGCGCAAACGTGTTTCCATTTTTTTGATTGCCACAGTCGCTTCATTTGCTTCTCGCTCACGCTGGTCGGCTATTTTCTTCTGCAAGACATCGAGATGGCCTTTAACTTGTTGGAGGTAATTGCCTTTGTAGCCATTCGGATCAATTAACGCTGTCTTGATTTGCGCCGCCTCGTCCCCTTGCACGTAGCTGAAGTTGTCTTCTTGTTCCTGAACCACGCGGCTGGCTTCTTCAAAGATGGCTTTCTGAGGACCATTCATGAATTTGCGCATTGGATCGATCTTCTGTTCCTTGAGATCCAAAAGCACATCAACCTGTTTGGGGAGTTCTGTCAAAAACCAATTGGCGTTCTTAGAAGCGATTTCCTTGAGCGTGGTCAGTGCCGGCGCTAATGAATTAAGGAATGGGAACAGTGCCGCTTGAGCATGAAGCTCTGCCAGCTCGTACTGCAAAGAAGTGAATCTTTCTGCTGTTTCACGCGCTAGCGCCTTTGCTTCGCTTGCCTTTGCAGGACCATCGAAGAATTCTGAATAAAAATCCTTGAGGCCACGAACTTGGGATGCTGTAAATTCCACCTGGGGTTCCAGCACCACGTTGGGGTGACCATGAGTATTGCGCAGAGCGCGTTCCAACGCATCGTCTTCCAGTAGGCTTCCCTCGCTACGCACCTCCAACTTGCCGCGAGCACAGAGCAGCGCAACGTTGCACAGGATGGCACCGTAGTACCAGCCATAGGGCTTACGCTCAAAACGCTCCAGCAGATTCTTCAATGTGGTGCGCACTCCACCTCTGGCATTGCTCTGAATGAATGCCTGCAACTCCTGCTCTGTCTCGGTCAGGCTTGTTGCATCATTTCCCAGAAGCCCTTCTTGCGAATGACGCAGGTAATTGCCGACATCGCCCTCGTTATAGGTCACGCCGCGCAACATGCGCAGATTGGGGTAGCTGTATTCGACAAGCTGGTGGAAACCACGAATGATGCGAGTCTGAGCGTCATCACCTGAGACTTCGACATTTCCGCTATTGATGATTAGTTTGGCTTGGCTAAGCAGTTGCTGAAGTCGACTTTCAATTTCGACCAGTCGTTCACGATTCTGAAAACCTTTATCGTTGAGAATACGCTTTACGACTTCCTGTTGAGCGACCGAGACGTTTTGGCGGATATATTTCTCTGTGCGCTTGTACATGAGCAAATCGCGCACAAGTCTTTCGTCTTCTGGCAATACCACGCGCAGTTCATCTCGCCCCATGCTTTGCATACGCTGCATGGTCTCGTTACCCGCGTTATCACTAAACGGGCTGATGATGTGGATCGCCAGCTCGTATTCGCGTCCCTGAAGACGGTCATCCATCTTGCGCGAGTAAGGGTAGTCCTGGCCATTATCGCAATGGATCTTGCGTTGTTTGATGACGTGGTCGAACACCAGTCTTTCCAATTCGGCAGTGACGTCACTGGATTCCACTTCTGTGTTCTTGATTTCCTGCTCGATATCTTTTTCTTCGTCGGTCAGATACTCATACAGCTCGCCATTTCGCTGTATATATGTCTGCTGTTCGAGCAAGCTAAGGGCCGCCTCGATCTTCTTGCGCAGTGACGGAATGTCTTGGTCAAACCTATCAAGCATCAACACACTCAAATTGCGCAAAGTGGGCTTGAACTCTTTGACGTATTTAACGAGGAACAGTGCCTTGAGCAAGCGCACCGCAAATGGATCCCCTAGGTTCTTCTCTGCCTGACGGATTGCACTTTGAATAGCGGTCTTGAGTGAGGTGCGAATACCTTCAAACATGAGGTCGAAGGTTGCCAGTTGCCCGACAGGCTGGTCGGCAATCGCTATAGCGACCTCTCGGAAAACGCCTAGCATGGAACGCTCACCCACAGAGCTGTGCTTCCCCTCAAAACCATTGTGTTGAGAAATACCCTGAATGGCGACCTGGAATAGTGAAAATTGATAAGGTATGAATGGATAGGCGCTGACAAAATGATCAGCGTCTTTGAAGTTGCGGTAGCTCTGCGCCCCATCAGCAAAGTCGAACAGGGTTTTGAAATTGTTTGACTGCTGGGCATAGACTGCTGCAAGTTGCTTCTCGCCAGCAGCATTCTTGAGTAGCAGCCGCTTCTGAATAACTTCAGCCACATCTGCACTGGTAAGCTTCATGCGGCTAGCGAAACGAGCTTGGATCTTGGTGAAGTCATTGCTTTGCTGCTTGCTCATTTCACCAACCACGGCGTTCATGTCTTCCTGAGCGGTGACAATTACCCATGCGCGACCATTGCACTTTGTAGCCAAGCTTTCAGCTATGGTTTGAAGGTTGGTCATGAGCTTGGTGTTATCGGCGATGTACTGCCCTACTTCATCGACAAAGAAGTTTAGGCGGAAGTTAGGGACTTGCCGCTCAAGCCATGCCTTTATTTGGTTTGCGAAGTCCTCGATTGAGACGGCATGGTGGCTACGGTATTTGTCGAGGATGCCTGTTGCTTCAGCTCCATCTCCACCGGTTGCCTTCGCATAGGCTGCAGCGATATTGCGTGTTTCCAGCAATGACTGTTCACGCCCACGCTCCCATGTAAAGCCTGCCACCTTAAGGTACGCATCCTTGAATGCCTGATACTGATTGCGGCTATCGAGATCACGCTCGAACTGGGCGATGTATCCCTGCTTGCCGTAATAACCGCACATTTCGTCGAAGACTTTGACGAACACGGCTAACAAGGCATCAACCTGTGTCTTGCTAATGACGTCTGCTTTCTGGTCGATGTTGAACAGAATGCTTTTGGATGGAATGGCCACCGCACGCTTGATGTCCGCACTCAGAATTTCATTGCCCTTGATCTTGGGTAGGAATATTTCTAGAGCTGAAGCTCCTTCTACCTGACGGTTCTCCAAGACGAGTGCCAACATTTTGAGTAAGTGGGACTTACCAGAACCAAAGAAACCTGACACCCAAACACCGTTGGCCCCTTCATATCTGTTATAGGCATTCAGAAAGATATCAAGACGTTTAGAGACCTCATCGGTAAGAACGTATTCCTCTAACTCCCCCTTCAGCCCTGCCTCATCATCGGCCTTGATGACCCCTTCGATGTGGCGATCCACCGGCCTCTGAAATATTGATTTAAGTTCCATATGCGTCTCTTTCACACCTGGTAATCGAAGATATTAAAGGCCCGGTAATATTTATCGTCCTGCAGCCGGTCGAACAGAACGAGCGCCGCACCACTTTCCAGCGAATGCGTATAGCCACCTGGGAAAAACATAACCGTCGGCTTTAACTTGGCAGTTTTCTGGAGGTTGTTAAGGACGTTATGAGATCGTATGTACGGGAAAACCTCACCAACACCGGACAGGAACAGGACATCGAATTCAACCGCATCAAGCCTTCGGCCGATCTCCGGCACCAAGTGCATTTCAGGATCGAGGACGTTTTGCATCAATTCTTTGAGTTTGTCCTTGGAAACGGTGGATTCAACTTCTAGCAGCTGATCCCACAACCCACGCGCTTTGATCATCTCGATGGATAAATCATACAGGTTGATTTCCAGCACTCTGACACCAGTCTGACCAAGCCGATTAACAAGTTGCTTTCGCATCTTGGCCATATCGACGGCTTCGGAAGGCTTGTAGTCGCAGATAAAGAAAGGCACTTCGTTGTTGTTACCTTCCATTTTCAGAAAACGCTGGCTACCAATAGATTGAAGCAAGTGCTCGAAACGCACTGCCATAGGCTGCTGACCTAGGTGGTGGGTCATTTAAGCCACCTGCTGATGTCGGTGTCAGATAACGGAAAAATCGTAAACTCCTCTCGCCCGTGTGCGGACATCAGCGATGCGACTCTAGGTGTGAGCATCGCTGGTTGAATCATATTGTCTGGGGAAATCAAATCGGCATCACGCATCATACGAAACAGGTTCTGACGGAGTTTGTCCTGCGTTAATGGAGTCGTGATGTCCAGCTCTTCATGCCACATTGCCTTGGCATTGAAGAAGGCATCAAAGTCCTTTTTGCTCAGTATCTGGCGCAAGGTAAGAAAGTATTCGCGCAAAACCTCAACCGCGAAGTCACGAATAAACTCATAACGTCTGCAAGCTGCTACCCACAGCAGATAACCGCGCTCGCGAACGGTTCCATCAACAACGCATTGAAGCTCTTGATTAGATAGTTGCTCGAGTCTGCCAATTAGCTCTCTGCCAATCCTGACCGATGCAGAAGCAGTTCTAACCTGTAGGAGGTTTTCTGCGCGAATCTGGTCTCGAGTCAAATCCCAGTCAAGCTTCTTAAGATAGATCTCTGCCGCCATTGCTGATTCCTGTGACAGCAGACCGCCTGTAGTGAATGAAAGTCGGTATCGAGATCCGGTCATATTATTCTTGTACAAATAGCCACTTTTCAGGTACTTCAAAACAACGAACTACAGTTCATCAATCTGGGGTTATTGGATTGTTATAGTGCTTCCCAGCTAAGTTCATTACAACTGCCGTAATGTACTGGATTGTAGGGAATATTCCAACCCAAAACCGTATGCTTAGCTGCCTATATTTCCCTACAGGCGTGACGTAAGGCGCAATACCCCGCAACATGCAAAATTCCACCGCTCGCGCGCTCGAAGTAACACGAGTCAAGCTTGTGTTGGAATAACGGTTCCCCGCATGCGGCGCATAGATTATCGTTTTCGCATCGGCAGGACACTTTCCAAATCTTATCGCTATAAAACGCTGACTCAGGATACAAGCACTCTCCCTTCAAATCTCCGCAGTTTGGGCACTCTGTCAGGCCACGAGGAATGATATTGCCACTCAGTTCACCCAATTCAGTATCTTCTGGTATTGCTTTCCTTACGCAATTATCAGGATCACCAACCAGATACCCGCCGCCCTTAAGTGATGCGCTTGAGAACTCATCAAGAAGTTGGCTTCGCTGGCTCAATTCCTCTTCAAATGAATAGCACCGAGGTAATTTCAATGCGCCGCCTAGGATTGCCCCACCTTTTGGAATGAACGAATTCCATGTTTCGTCACCAGCCCCATCAAACCAAAGACCGCGGTTCCAACTTAACACAAGGCAAGCAGGTAAATGGTTTGCTGCCACCTGATGACGTGCGAGTCCGATTAGGTCTAATTCAGACCAGCCACTTGGATAGAGATTGATGTTGTAGAGCGCGGGAAATACGCGAGTGCTCAGATAAGGAAAGCTACCGAATGTCTTTGAAGCTAACTTCTTCTCACGGAAATGACGGGATGGATTTCTAAAGCTCTCTTTTTTGCATCCATGTGCTGACATGATGACCTCCTTTTTAGCGAATTTGCCAATGTGGCGGGTCCGCCAGTTGGAATAAATTCCCCGATCCGTTTCTCGTAAGAGTGGTGGATCCGCCAAAAAGACAAAACCCGTTGAAGCATTGCGCTAGAACGGGTTCCTCTCCGCTTTAGCAGTTATTTATGAATCGCCCCGCAAGCTGGTGAACAAATCGGCGATGTGAGAATTATGCGCTTTCGATTGTAGCTGTCAAGCAAACACACCTTCAGCATAATCCAAAGTTGCGTACATAGAACTCGGCAGAACATCGATACCTTCAGCAACCCACTCAAAAAGCAAAATCAATGAATTCACACGACCACTCTGCCGCCACTCTCTAGGTACCTTTGGCTCGAAAAACCCTCGAATCTAGGATTCAGGCGGCATTGAAGAAATGATTCGAGAAGATTAAGGGTTTGAATACCATATTGGCGATCAATCAGAATATTCACCCGATCCACATGGTTCCTAATCCACTCGCCCACGTTAGATTCGGAAATACCAA
>CAZSIO010000008.1:0-17073 GCA_964606865.1 uncultured Sideroxydans sp. | reverse complement strand
TCCACATCAAGGACGCGATCGGCCGTTCCTGGCAGTGCGGCACGATCCAGGTGGATTTTTCCATGCCGGGTAGGCTCGGCGCCGAGTTCGTCGATGAAGACAATACGCGCAAGGTACCGGTGATGTTGCACCGCGCGATATTGGGCTCGCTGGAGCGTTTCATCGGTATTCTGGTGGAAAACCATGCCGGGGCGCTGCCCTTGTGGCTGGCGCCGGTGCAGATGGCAGTGATAAATATCTCGCAGGCGCAGGAAGAATATGCCGGAAAAGTGGCGGACACGTTGCGCGCCGCCGGTTTCCGCGTGCAATCGGATTTGCGCAACGAGAAGATTACCTATAAAATCCGAGAACATAGCTTGCAGAAATTGCCTTATCAGCTGATTGTGGGCGACAAGGAAATGGCTGCCGGCCTCGTTGCCGTGCGAACCCGCCAAGGTGAAGACCTTGGGCAGTTGTCGGTCGAAGCGCTGATACAGCGGTTGAACGCCGAGCTGCATGCGGGAAGCGCGGTTTAATTTTTTAATGGAGAAATTGCAATAGCACAGGATAAGTCGCAGCGACTGAATGAGCAGATAACGGCACCACAGGTGCGGCTCGTAGGCGCGGAGGGAGAGCAGCTTGGTATCGTGGCAGTGGCGGAAGCCCTGCGCATGGCGGACGAGGCGGAGCTGGATCTGGTGGAAATCGCCCCGATGGCGGAACCGCCGGTTTGCCGGGTCATGGATTTTGGCAAATTCAAGTATGCCGAAAGCAAGAAACAGCATGAGGCCAAGCTCAAGCAAAAACAGGTTCAGGTCAAGGAAATCAAATTCCGGCCGGGTACGGATGAGGGGGACTACAACATCAAGTTGCGCAACCTGATCAAGTTCCTGGATGATGGAGACAAGACCAAGATTACCCTGCGTTTTCGCGGGCGCGAGATGGCTCACCAGGAAATTGGCATGCGCCTGATTGAGCGGATCCGCGAAGATCTCACAGAACACGGCGCGGTGGAGCAGTTCCCTAAAATGGAAGGCCGCCAGATGGTGATGGTGATCGGGCCAAAACGGAAGTAAGTTTGCATCGCAACGGAGCAAGGGACTTGTCGTTGCGGTGGTAGCACCAAGAGTCCCATACAAGTGGTTCCGGGTTTTCAAGCGTCTCTGTCAGAGACCTCCCGGCGTCATCAAATAAATGGAGTTGTTATGCCTAAGATGAAAACCAAGAGCAGCGCGAAGAAACGCTTTGTCGTTCGCGCCGGCGGTAGCATCAAGCGCGGTCAAGCGTTCAAGCGCCACATCCTTACCAAGAAAACCACCAAGAACAAGCGTCAGTTGCGTGGATCGACTGGTGTTCATGCAACCAACACGGCGTCTGTTCGCGCCATGATGCCCTACGCATAAGGAGATATTCAAATGGCAAGAGTCAAACGTGGTGTAACGGCGCGCGCGCGTCACAAGAAAATTTTAGACAAGGCCAAGGGTTATCGTGGTCGTCGCAACAGCGTCTATCGCATTGCCAAAGAGGCGGTGATGAAGGCTGGGCAATATGCCTACCGTGACCGTCGTCAAAAGAAACGCCAGTTCCGCACGCTGTGGATCGCACGGATCAACGCAGCTGCCCGTGAACAGGGCTTGAGCTACAGCGTGTTCATGAACGGCCTGAAGAAGGCGGCGATCGAGATCGATCGCAAGGTGCTGGCCGACTTGGCCGTGTTCGACAAGGCTGCGTTTACGCAGATCGTCGGACAAGCCAAAGCCAGCCTCGGCGCGTAACACTGACGCTATATAAAAAAGGAGGCTTAATGCCTCCTTTTTTGTTTCACGACCGCATCATTACACAATGCAAGAACTTCAAATAATTCTCGATGACGCACTGAAAAGTTTTGCCGCGATAGTCGATGCGGCAGAGCTGGAGAACGCCAAAGCGCGGTATCTCGGCAAGGAGGGCAGCCTGACCGGAATGCTGAAGGGGTTGGGCAAACTCTCCGCCGCAGACCGTCCGGCGGCAGGCGCGCGCATCAACCAAGTCAAGCAACAAATCGAAGCGGCGTTGCAAGCACGGCGCGATGCCATTCAACAACAGGCACTGCAAGCCAAACTTGCGGGTGAGTCGCTGGATGTTACGTTGCCTGGGCGCGGTCCGGGCGTGGGTGGATTGCATCCGGTCACCCGCACGCTGGAGCGTATCGCCTCCCTGTTCCATTCGATCGGATTCGCGGTGGCTGAAGGACCGGAGATCGAGAACGATTTTTACAACTTTACCGCGCTGAATATTCCCGCGGATCATCCGGCACGTGCGATGCACGACACATTCTACATTGATGAACAGCACGTGCTGCGCACGCATACTTCGCCGATTCAGATCCGCTACATGCAGGCGCATAGGGCGAAATACCAGCATCTGGAAATCATGCCGGACATTCGCATCATCGCGCCGGGTCGCGTCTATCGTGTGGATTCCGATGCCACCCATTCGCCCATGTTCCATCAGGTGGAAGGATTGTGGATTGGTGAGCGCGTCAGCTTTGCCGACCTGAAGGGTGTGATCGCCGATTTCCTGCAAAATTATTTTGAAACCGGAGACCTGCAAGTGCGTTTCCGGCCTTCGTTCTTCCCCTTCACCGAACCGTCGGCCGAGATGGATATGAGTTGGAAGGGGGGTTGGCTGGAGATTGGCGGCTGCGGCATGGTGCATCCGAACGTGCTCAGGCACGTCGGCATCGACAGCGAGAAATACATCGGCTTTGCCTTCGGCATGGGGGTGGAGCGTTTGACCATGTTGCGCTATGGCGTCAATGACCTCAGGCTGTTCTTTGAAAATGATCTTCAATTCCTGAAGCAGTTTTCATAATGAAGAAAAGTTCAGAAACCATTGGCTATGACATACCCACTCTGCGGCCGGTTAGTCTGCGCCGCAACAACCCGCAATTCCTCAAACAGTTTAATTAACTATGCAATTCTCTGAATCCTGGTTGCGGACATTCGTGAATCCATCGCTTTCCAGCGAGGAGCTGTCACGCCTGTTGACCATGGCCGGACTGGAAGTCGAGGAGATGTCACCGGTCGCTCCGCCCTTCGATAAAGTCGTGGTGTCACAAGTGCTGAGCAAAGAAAAACATCCCGATGCGGATCGCCTGAATCTATTGAGCGTGGATGTCGGGCAGGGCGAACCCCTGACCATCGTGTGCGGTGCGCCGAACGTGAGCGTCGGGATGAAGGCGCCCTGTGCGCTGGTCGGTGCGAAATTGCCGGGCATCGAGATCAAGCAGGCCAAGGTGCGCGGCATTGCCTCCTTCGGCATGATGTGTTCAGCGAAGGAGCTTGGTTTGGCGGAGGAGAGCGGCGGGTTATTGGAGCTGGCTCCGGACGCCGTGGTTGGGCAAAGCATCCGCCAGCATCTCGATCTGGATGATCACCTCATCACGCTCAAGCTGACACCGAATCGCTGCGACTGTCTGTCGCTGAACGGCATCGCGCGCGAAGTGGCAGCGTTGACCGGCGCGCCGTTGCAGACTCTTCCACCCGTGTCATTCAAGCAGGCCAGCACTCAAAGTCTCAAGGTCGGCGCGATAGCGTCGGCCTGCCCGCGTTACAGCGGGCGGGTGATCTGCGGAGTGAACGCCCAGGCAATGACTCCTGCCTGGATGGTGCAGCGCCTCCAGCGTTGCGGACTGCGCAGCATCAGCGCGCTGGTGGACGTGACGAACTATGTCCTGCTGGAACTGGGGCAACCGTTGCATGCGTTTGATCTGAACAAACTGCGGGGCGACATCGAAGTGCGTTTCGCGCGCAACGGAGAAAGCCTCAAGCTGCTGAACGAGCAGACGATAGCACTGCAGGAAGACATGCTGGTGATCGCCGACAGCGAGGGGCCGGTTGCGCTGGCCGGCGTGATGGGCGGTGCGGACAGCGCGGTGGATGAAACAACGACGGATATTTTTCTGGAGAGCGCGTTCTTTGCGCCCGCTGCGATCGTCGGTAAATCGCGCCGTCTGGGATTCAGCTCTGATTCTGCCTACCGCTTCGAGCGCGGGGTGGATTTTGCGGCGACCCGAATCGCGCTCGACCGCGCCACGCAACTGATCCTGGATATTTGCGGTGGACAAGCGGGGCCGGTGACGGAGGCGCAGGGCGAATTGCCTCTGCGACCTCCGGTGCGGCTGCGCCTCGCGCGCGTTCAGCGCGTGTTGGGAGTGAAGCTGGAGACCGAAGAGATCGCGCAGATTCTGGCTGGTCTCGGCATGGCAGTGCAGCAGCACGGTGAAGAATTCGCGGTGACTCCGCCCAGTTATCGTTTCGACATCGAAATTGAGGAAGACCTGATCGAAGAGGTCGCACGCGTGCATGGCTACGAAAATATCGAGCCCGCACCCATCCGCGCCCGCATGAATATATTGCCGCTGGTCGAGGCGGAGCGGCCATTGGCAAAACTGCGCCAGATCATGGTGTTGCGCGATTATCAGGAAACCATCAATTACGCTTTTGTGGAGGCTGGCTGGGAGCGCGACCTGTGCGGAAACTCCGCACCGATCACGCTAAAGAATCCCATCGCCAGCCAGATGAGCGTGATGCGCAGCAGCCTGCTGGGCGGATTACTGGCCACGTTGCGTACGAATCTGGCGCGCAAGCAGCCGCGCGTGCGGCTGTTCGAGATTGGTGGTTGTTTCAGCGCCGAGGCAGGGCGTTACACCCAGCAAGATCGTTTGGCCGGGCTGGCTTATGGCGGGGCCGTTGCAGAACAATGGGGAGTGTCCGCGCGCAATGTTGATTTCTTTGATGTGAAAGGCGACATCGAAGCCTTGTTCGCACCACGCGAGCTGACTTTTATGGCGTCGGAACACCCTGCATCGCACCCCGGCCGTTCGGCGCGCATTCTGCTGGACGGGCTTGCCATCGGCTGGATCGGTGAATTGCATCCGCAGTGGCAACAGCAATATGACATGCCGCAACCGGCATTGTGGTTCGAGCTGGATCTGGCAACGCTGATGCAGGGGGGCGTTCCCCGACTGGTTGCTGTCTCACGCTTGCCGCTGGTGCGGCGTGATATTGCTGTCGTGGTCGATGAGCACGTCAGCGTACAGTCGCTACTGGAGGTGATGCGGGCCCGCAAAGCGCCTTATGTTGTGGCTCTTGATTTGTTCGATTTGTACCGCGGACGCGGGGTGGAGCAAGGGAGAAAAAGCCTTGCATTCCGTGTGTTATTACAAGATACTCAAAAAACACTGACAGATTCTGAAATCGATCCCGGTATTGAGGGACTGATTGACACATTGCAGAAAAATGGCGCGCAAATAAGGGGAGAGTCATGACAACAACGCTAACCAAAGCCGAACTGGCGGACTTGCTGTTTGAAAAAGTCGGTTTGAATAAACGCGAAGCAAAGGACATGGTGGAGGCTTTTTTCGAGGAAATTCGCGCGCAACTGGCGCAGGGGGACAGTGTCAAACTCTCCGGATTTGGCAATTTTCAGTTGCGTGACAAACCGCAACGTCCCGGTCGCAATCCAAAGACCGGCGAGGAAATCCCTATCACTGCGCGCCGGGTGGTAACGTTTCACCCCAGCCAGAAACTGAAGAGCATGGTAGAGAAGACCTATCATGGATCCGCAAGTAACTGATACAGATTTGCCGGCGATACCGGCAAAACGCTACTTCACCATCGGTGAGGTGAGCAACTTGTGCGGCGTCAAGGCGCACGTGCTGCGTTATTGGGAGCAGGAATTCTCCCAACTCAAGCCGCTCAAGCGCGGGGGTAATCGGCGCTATTACCAGCATCACGAAGTCCTGCTCATCCGCAGCATTCGGCATTTGCTGTATGAAGAGGGATTCACCATCAGTGGTGCGCGCAGTCGCCTCAATCAAACCGGCCTCAATGGGTTGGAGGCGGAGGGCAAAGTAGCAATGGCGAACATCGATCCTGCGATATTGCGCCATGAATTGAATGAAATTCTGCTTTTACTGCGTGCGTGAAAGCAAAAACAATTTCATCATTTTTTTGCTCTGCTATAATCCGCGCCCTCGGGGCGTAGCGCAGCCTGGTAGCGTACTTGCATGGGGTGCAAGTGGTCGGAGGTTCAAATCCTCTCGCCCCGACCATTGGAATAAGGCATTAAGCGGAATTTCCTTATCTGGTGGCGATTAAAGTGATGGCCCTGATCAGATTACATCAATATCCCAGCGTTCTGATTTTCGACTTGTCTGCAGCGTAGATTCACTTTCCGCATCGCCCTGAAATTACCTGCTTTTTTCCCTTTGCGCTCACCTGTCCGGACTGCGACAGAGCCTGCAAACCCTGCTAGAATCGCGCCCTCAGAATTTTCTGATGCACAATAACCATTTGGAGAAGAAGCATGGCTGTCGAACGTACACTTTCAATCATCAAACCGGATGCCGTAGCGAAGAATGTCATCGGCAAAATCTATTCCCGTTTTGAAAGCAACGGCCTGAAGATCGTTGCCGCGCAGATGCGCCACCTGAATCGCACCGAAGCGGAAGGTTTTTATGCCGTCCACCGCGCTCGTCCTTTCTTCAAGGATTTGGTGGATTTCATGATTTCCGGCCCGGTGATGATCCAGGTTCTGGAAGGTGAGAGCGCCGTCCAGAAGAACCGCGATCTGATGGGCGCAACCGATCCGAAGAAGGCTGACAAAGGCACCATCCGCGCAGACTTCGCCGACAGTATCGACGCCAACGCCGTGCATGGTTCGGATTCTGCCGAGAATGCGGCGATCGAGATTGCCTATTTCTTCGCAACCAAGAATATCCATTCACGCTGATATCGGGCTATCGTTTTAAAGAACGATGAAAACAAACCTCCTCGACTTTGAACCGGCAGCGATGACCGCATGGTTTGCGGAGCAGGGCGAAAAACCATTCCGCGCCAAGCAGGTATTACGCTGGATATACAAAGGCGGGGAGTCCGATTTTGATGCGATGAGCGATCTGGCGATTTCTCTTCGCGAAAAACTGAAACGGACCGCATGGATTCATACGCCCAGCGTGGTGCGCGAGGAGACTGCTTCCGACGGCACGCGCAAATGGCTGCTGGATGTGGGTACCGGTAATGCGGTGGAGACGGTCTTCATCCCGGAAGAAGATCGCGGCACGTTATGTGTTTCGACCCAGGCCGGATGCGCACTGGATTGCTCTTTTTGTTCCACCGGCAAGCAGGGTTTCAACCGCAACCTGTCCACTGCCGAAATCATTGGCCAGGTATGGTGGGCCAATCACCAAATTGGCAAAGATGGCGACGGCAACTGGCCGGTTACCAACGTAGTGCTGATGGGTATGGGCGAGCCACTGCTGAATTTTGACAACACGGTGAGCGCCCTGCGCCTGATGCTGGACGATAACGCCTATGGTCTGTCGCGGCGTCGGGTAACGGTATCCACCTCCGGTGTAGTACCGGCGATGGATCGTCTGCGCGACGAATGTCCGGTGGCGCTGGCTGTCTCTCTGCATGCCCCGAACGACGCGCTGCGCAACGTGCTGGTTCCGATCAACCAGAAATATCCGCTCAAGGAACTGATGGCAGCCTGCCGGCGCTATCTGGAAAAAGCACCGCGCGATTTTGTCACCTTCGAATATGTGATGCTGGCGGGCGTGAACGACAGCGTGCAGCACGCGCGTGACCTGATCGATCTGGTGCGCGACGTGCCTTGCAAGTTCAATCTCATCCCGTTCAATCCGTTTCCGCAAGCGCCCTATCAGCGTTCGGATATGGAAACTGTGAAGCGTTTCCGTGATGTGCTAATGCAGGCCGGCATCGTCACCACGATCCGCAAGGTGCGCGGCGACGACATTGCCGCGGCATGCGGACAACTGGCGGGGCAGGTACAGGACAAGACTAAACGGACACACCGATTGATGGAGGTGCAACAATGAATTTTGGCACAAGAAGCGGGATCGCTCTGTTGCTGGTAATCTTGTCCGGATGCGCCAGTTCCGGCGTTTCAGACGAACAGGCGCGCAATGTCGCAGCAGTCCATACCGAACTGGCCGCATCCTATTTTGAGCGTGGCCAATATTCGATCGCCCTACAGGAATTGGGGATCGCTCTTCAGGCTGATGATTCCTACGCGCCCGCTTATAACGTGCGCGGCTTGGTGCGTATGACGCTGCATGAAGACAAACAGGCGGAAGCCGATTTTCTGCGCAGTCTCAAGCTCGAACCGGCCAATGCCGGCACCCACAATAACTATGGCTGGTTCTTGTGCCAGCGCGGACGTCCCAAGGATTCGATCCCGCAATTCATGGTGGCGCTGAACGACCCGCTGTACAACACGCCGGACCTCGCTTACGCCAATGCGGGTATCTGTGCGCACAAGGCGGGTGATTTGATCGCGGCTGCAACTTATTTGCAGCGTGCCCTGATTCTGCACCCCGACATGCCGGAAGCACTGAACGGGCAGGCTGCCGTGGCATATGGCAACGGTAACTATGCTGCCGCCAAGTCCTGGTTGCTGCGTTTTCTGAAAAGTGGACGGGAACTCGACGCCGAGCAGTTATGGCTGGCAGTTCGCATCGAGCGCCAGTTGGGAGATCGCAACGCGGCGGCCAGTTTTGCCCTGCAACTGCGCAAGCGTTTTCCGGATTCGCGCGAGGCACAACTTATGCAGAGTGGTGAATGATGAACGATGTTCAACCAGATTCCGCAACAACCGATCCGACTGCGTCGCAGCCGAGCGTTGGCGCCGCGTTGCGTGCAGCGCGCGAGGCGATTGGCCTGACCGCACAGGAAATTGCTGATCGGGTCAAATTCAGCGTGCGCCAAGTAGAGGCACTGGAGCAGGACGATGTCGCACATCTGCCGCAAGGAACATTCCTGCGCGGTTTCATCCGCAGTTATGCACGCGTCGTGCATCTTGAACCCGAGCTGTTGCTGAACGGGATCGAAATTCAGCCCGAACACCATTCTGATGTGGCAGAAATTTCGGGGAGCGGTGATGCGCTACCGGCGGCAGGCCAGACCGAAAACAGAAATCTTTATCTGTTGATTGGCGCACTGATTATCACGCTGGGACTGGCATTCTTTGTATTGGGTCATCGTGACGGTGACCTTCAGGCAATAAACAATTTTTCGGGCATACACTCTGTGCCCGCCATCAACCCCGCAGCATCCGCACCCGCTATCGTGCCGATTGAAAATATTGCGGACGACAAGGCTGCCCCGCCGTTGGCAGAAATCCAGAAGAAGGAAGAAATTATTCCCCCAGCAATTATTCCTCCGGTTCAAAAAGAGGCGGTTCCCGCCGTTGAAGTTGCTGCGGTAAAGGGAAAGCGTGAGGTTCCGCTGGAGCAATTGATGAAACGGCCGATTCACATCGTGTTTCAGGAAGATGCATGGGTGGAGGTCGCGGACGTCAACGGTGAACTATTGATTTCACGCGTCACGGCAGCCGGCGGGGAAAAATGGATCGGCGGCAATCGGCGCGCGCCGTATCAGGTTACGCTTGGCAAGGCGAGTGCGGTACGACTGTATTACAAGGGCAAAGAGATCGACTTGTCCGTGTACAAGGCAGAAGGCCGTGTCCATCTGATACTGGAGTAATTCATGAGTTTTCAGCATCCCGCACGCCGCAAGACGCAAAAAGTTCGCGTTGGCGATATCGTCATCGGAGGGGGGGCGCCCATCGTCGTGCAGTCGATGACCAACACCGATACCGAGGACGTCACGACCACCACCAGACAAGTGCACGAGCTGGCACAGGCAGGTTCCGAACTGGTACGTATCACTGTCAATACCTCGGCGGCGGCTGAAGCCGTGCCGCATATCCGGCGGAGACTGGATGCGCTGGGTTGCACAGTGCCGCTGATCGGCGACTTTCATTACAACGGCCATCGCCTTCTCACCGACTATCCTGAATGCGCGCAGGCGCTGGCGAAGTACCGTATCAATCCGGGGAATGTGGGCAAAAACCGCAAAGGCGAGGATCAGTTCGCCATGATGATTGGCGTTGCCAGGAAATTCGACAAGGCGGTACGGATCGGAGTCAACTGGGGTAGTCTGGATCAAGATCTGATCGTGCGCATGATGGATGAAAACGCCAGGCTGGCCGAGCCCAAGGCGGCTAACGAGATCACGCGCGAGGCACTGATCCAGTCTGCGCTACAAAGTGCGCAACGCGCCGAGAAACTCGGTTTGCCGCACGATCACATCGTGTTGTCCTGCAAGGTGAGCAATGTACAGGATTTGATTGCTGTCTATCAGGAGCTGGCCAAGCGTTGCGACTATGCCTTGCATCTTGGCCTGACCGAGGCGGGCATGGGGTCGAAAGGGATTGTCGCATCCACCGCCGCACTCGCCGTACTGTTACAGCAAGGTATCGGTGACACCATCCGCGTCTCGCTCACGCCGGCACCCGGGGGCGCGCGCACTGAAGAGGTCGTGGTGGCACAGGAAATTTTGCAGACCATGGGGTTGCGCGCTTTTGCGCCGATGGTCACTGCCTGCCCCGGCTGCGGCCGCACCACCAGTACAGTATTCCAGGAGTTGGCGCAAAGCATCCAGGCCTACTTAAGGGCGCAGATGCCGCTTTGGCGCGAACAATACAACGGCGTTGAAGAGATGACCGTTGCCGTCATGGGTTGTATCGTGAATGGGCCAGGCGAAAGCAAACTGGCGAATATCGGCATCAGCCTGCCTGGGACTGGCGAGACTCCCTCCGCACCGGTTTATGTGGATGGCGAAAAAACTGTCACGCTTCGCGGCGATAATATCGCGCAGGAATTCCAGCAGATCGTTGATGCCTATGTGTCCAACAACTACGTAAAAAAGACCGATTAGATCATATCCGGCAATTCGCTTGGCGGACCGGACGGTGCATTGCGCAAATCCGCATAAAAAACGGCCCCGATTTCTCGGGGCCGTTTTTCTTTATCACCGCTTGATAATGGGCGTTACTTCAACTTCTCAATTCCCAGCATTTTCATAATGCTGCCCTCGTAGAATGGTTCTGAGCTACCTTTCTTCATCTTGCGAATGAAATATTTCTCAAAAGCCACCTTCGCCAGATGCACCCATTTCCCTTCGGAGAACCAATTGACATTGCGTGGTGGAATTTGCGGGATCGCCACAAAAGCCACGCCGCTTTCGCCGAAATCGGCCAGGCAAACCGCATTCCACGTGGCTTCCTGGTCTGCCGGTTGGCCAGTCAGGTCGGCATGAATATTATGTACGGTGGCGGTCACCATTGATTCGATCATGTAACCGGTCTTGGGGGTGCCGACCGGAACCGGGGTCGCCTCGACCGGGGGTATGGCTACGCATACGCCGACCCCGAAGATGTTTTTGTACTTCTGGTTGCGCTGATGTTTATCCACCGTGACAAAACCGCGTGCCTGGACCAGCCCTTCGACACCGAAGACCGCATCGATGCCCTTGAACGAGGGCAACATCATGCTGTAATTGAAAGGCAATTCATGGTTTTTCTTTTCCTGCCCAAGGTCGTCGTATTCGGTGACGTACATTTTGCCAGCCTCGACCTTGGTCACCTTGGCGTTGCAGATCCACTTGATATGCTTGTCGCGCATGGCCGATTCCAGGATGCCCTTGGAATCGCCTACGCCGCCCAAGCCGAGGTGGCCGATATAAGGTTCGGAGGTGACGAAGGTCATCGGCACCTTGTCGCGAATCTTGCGGCGACGCAGATCGGTTTCCATGATGAAAGCATATTCGTAAGCCGGTCCAAAGCAGGACGCACCCTGTACGGCACCGACTACAATCGGCCCCGGATTCTTGCAGAACTGCTCCCATTCATCATGGGATTTCATTGCATGATCCAGTGTGCAAACGGAATGCGTGAAGCCACCGTTTGGACCGAGACCCTCCACCTCTTCAAACGCGAGTTTCGGGCCGGTTGCAATGACCAGATAGTCGTAGGAGAGCTTTTTGCCACCATTCAGTTCAAGCTGGTTCTGCTCGGGATGAACCCGCTTGACTCCGGTCGAGATGAAATCAATACCCTTGCGTTCCAGATAGCTGCGCATTGGAAACTCGATGTGCTTGCGCTCGCGCCACTTCACTGCCGCCCACGGATTGGAGGGGGTGAATTGAAAAGTTTCGCGATCCGAAACCACGGTTACCTTGTGCTGCTTATCCAGTTTTGTCCGCATCTCGTAGGCGGCCGGCATGCCGCCAACTCCTGCTCCCATGATCACTACATGTGCCATATTGTCCCCTCGTGGGCTGATTAATTGAAAAAAAGCGCGCTTCTTCCAGTCGCGTATTAGCGCAATCTCCAACCATGCTGTCTATACCCACATTGACTATTGCGACATAGCCAATGTGGGTTACCGCGATACTTGGCGTTATTTTTCGGACTCCCCATCCCCATGCTCTTTGGCAAACAATACGGCCGCCTTGACGCGGGAAGAGAGATTGAGTTTATTGAGGATGTGTCTGACGTGCTGTTTTACGGTGTCATAACTTATGTGCAGGGTGAGGGCGATTCCCTTGTTGCTTTCACCTAACGACAACAGTTGCAGAATTTCGCGTTCGCGCTCGGTGAGCAATTTGAGAGAGTTTTTGGCTTCATGTCCTGACGTATCACCCTTGAGCAGATCGATCATTTTTACCGTCATTGAGGGCGCAACGACCAATTCACCGGCGGCAACCCGTTTTATCGCCTCGACCACCTCATCCGGTGCCATATCCTTGAGCAAATAGCCACGCACTCCGGCGCGTATCGCCTTACTCAAGTCTGCCTCCGAATCGCTCATGGTCAGCATCACAGCAGGGAGGGTACAGCCGTTCCTGCGCAATTCTTCAATCATTGAAATACCATCCATCGGTTTCATGCGCAGATCGACGATGAGCAAATCAGGCTTTTGTTCGATCAGCTTCTGCAATTCTTGCAAAGAACCGACCGCTCCCAACACCTCAATGTCGTAGCAGTTGGAAAGCAACTCGCTCAATCCGCTGCGGCACAGGCTTTGGTCATCGACCATGGCAACTCTCAACTTCTCACTCATGCAGCTCTCTCCAGTCAGCTCCCGGTTCGGGGAAATATAGTTGTACGCAGGTTCCCAATCCTTTTGTGCTTTCCACGCGGATCTCGCCCCCGATGTTCTGCGCCCGTTCACGCATTATGGTAATGCCATAGTGCCCCTCGACGGGTGAGAAGGTACCCACACCATTATCCTCAACGCTAAATACAAAATAGCCGCACAAGTGATCAATGATCAATCGGGCATGGCTGGCATTTGAATGCTTGGCAATATTGGAAAGTGCCTCGCGCACGATGTTATACACCTCAATTTCATGCTCAAGAGGCAGATCGAGATCGGCGACATGAATAGAGGATTCGAACACGATGTTATGTTTAGCGCGAAATTCTGCCGTTAATGTATGCAGCGCTTTCAATAAACCAGCCGGATCCATTTCGCTACGAAAGTCAGTAATTAACGAGCGGACCGCTTTTTGACTGATTTCCAGCGCATTGTCCAGCTCGCCTGTATATTTCTTGACCATCAGTTCGTTTTTGTTGCGAACGGCTCCGTCCAGCAATCGTGTATTCATGCGGGCAAAGTTCAGCGTCTGTGCCAGCGAATCATGAATCTCATTGGCGATTGTCTGCCGTTCCCGCAGCAACTCGGCGCGTTTGGCTTCGCGATTGGACTTGATATATTCGATCAGCGAACTGAACAATTCGGCAAACATTGCCGCCAGACGTGCTGTTTTGCCGGAAGAGGATTTGGGAGAGTCAAAGAATAAAGTGAAAACACCCAGCAGGGTACCGGGTGAACTGGTGCTTTCCAGCGGTATTGAAAGTGCGGAGCGGCACTTTTGGTATGACGTGTCGCCTTGTCTCGATTCGCATGTCTCCACGTCCGTCGCGCACAAACCGCGGCGAAAAGCATCCCGACAACAGTTTTCGCAAGACAGATTGACTATCGACTCCGGTACGGTCTCTTCATCAGTCAAACCGACCGCGCTGATAACCTTCAATGTTTGCTCGTCGGGTAGCAGTACGCGGACTACACCGGCCTCGGCCATTGTCAGACCGATTGCCGATTCAAGATAGGTGTTCAGCAGCTTCCTGAAATCATTGGGGCGCGCAGTCTGAAATTGATCTTCTACACAGGCGTCAATTCCACCATTCAGACCGGGTGGATGAAATTCAGGTTCGCGTGTCCAGAAAAATTCAGTGTCACCAAGTTTCTTCAGCTTTCTGCTCATCTTCTCTGGCGTGGTCGTCCATTTGTTGGATAGTTGTCGCTACGCTCCCGTGGGTGGTCGGGAAGCTCACAGGTTATGATGCTTTGCCTAAAATTTCAACTGGAAGTCCCAATCTTGTCAGTCCACAGCGGGAACGCGCTTCGTCAGTTAGTGATGTTCGCATCGTTTGTGCATGACCTGAACGGGCGGACATTGTACTACCCGATGTGGCTATAGACATGGTGTGCCTTAATTTTGCCTAATGCAGGGAATTCCACAATGTGAACAAGGTATGAAAATCTGCATCGTCTCCGATAGTCATGACCGCTCCGATGCCCTCGTTGTGGCGATTTCGGAAGCGCGTGATGCGGGTGCGGAGGTGGTGATCCATTGCGGCGACCTGATCGGTGCCAACACCCTGCGCGCTTCTCTGAAACTGGGTCTCCCCATTCATGCTGTGCACGGCAACAACCTGGGCGACATCGCCGCGCTGTATCGAATGATGGCCAACAATATCGGTCTTTTCACGTATTACGGGGAAGAGGCCACACTGGAGCTGTCCGGGCGCAGGATATTCGTTACCCATATGCCGCATCACGGACATGCCTTTGCCTGCACGGGTGACTACGACTTGGTTTGTCACGGTCACAGCCATACCGCCCATGTCAATAGGCGCAAGCATATCAAAGAGGGTGAATGCTGGCTGGTCAACCCGGGTTCGGTGGCTGGTATCGATGCCCCCGGGGTGGAGGCTGTCCCGACTTGGATTTTGGCAGACCTGTCCAGCATGACTTTTGAAATACGCAAACTATCGTGGGCTGGATGAGCAGGATACTGCAATGAAATAACTCCGCAGTCTGCGCGTTGAATTACAAAAGCGGCGCGTAGGCAGGGCCGCAGCAAGCAGACCCCAACCCCTATGCCGAACAAGGGATATAATCCCAGCCATCGAAACATATCAAGAGGGAGTGCGACCATGCAACACCTTAATCCAAAAGAAGCATTTGATTTCCTGCAAGCCAATCCCGAAGCGGTGTTCGTCGACGTGCGCAGCGAGATGGAATACATGTTCGTCGGCCATCCGCGCGGCTCCATCCTGATTCCCTGGGTGGATGGTCCGGACTGGGAGATCAACCCGCTGTTCGTCGCACATGTCCGCAAGGCAGCGAGTGTCAATCGTCCGGTGGTGCTCATCTGCCGCTCCGGTCGTCGTTCCGCTGATGCCGGACTGGCATTGGAGAATGCGGGTATGAAAGACATCTACAACGTCGAACACGGGTTTGAGGGCGACCTCGACGACACTCATCACCGGAATTCATACAACGGTTGGCGCTTTGACGGATTGCCTTGGGCGCAGACTTGAATACACTACGGTTGGCTGCTGTGCTGACTGCTACTGATCTCGGTCTTTGTCCGACTATCTACTGGAACGAACGCGGCGCGCACTTCATAACAGGTTTCACATTTAGACCTTCAAAGCCTCTTGCTGACTTGCATAATGCCAGTATCCTCGGCATGGGGTTTTATTGAAAAACCAATACGATTCATAAGTTTGAGCATATTATGGTTATGACTCAACACCTCTCCTTCGATAACTTCCAGCCCCTTTGAGCGCGCAGCTTCCATCAGCGCGATCATAAGTCTCTGACCCAAGCCCTTCCCGGCAATATTATTGGCAACGACAAGCGCAAACTCGCAGCTCAATCCGTCAGGATTGATGGCATAGCGTGCGACTCCCAGTTCTGTTTCGGGGGATTGATCCTGGGTTACCGCGACGAGCGCCATTTCACGGCTATAGTCGATCTGCGTGAGCCTTGCCAGCATCTCCTCGGTCAATTCCTGCACACTATTCATAAAACGGAAGTACTTCGATTCGTCGGAAAGATCATGCACGAAACGTTTGACCAAGTCGGCATCTTCCGGTCGGATGGGGCGGATTACGATGTCAGTCCCATCTACCAACTGCCACTGACTGACCAAATGAGTGGGGTAGGGATAGATGGCCATGTGAGCATAGCGGTCAGTGCCGGGTTGTCGGTACTCAACGACGACTCGCGCGTCGGCGGCCAGCACCCCCTGTTCGTCCAGGATCAATGGATTGATGTCCATTTCCTTGAGTAATGGAAGTTCGCACACCATTTCAGAGACGCGCAGCAGCACGTCTTCCAATGCCGCCATGTTGGCTGGAAGCATATTGCGAAAGGGCCCCAGCATTTTTGCGATCCGGGTGCCCTGTATCAGTTCCCGTGCCAGGAAGCTGTTTAACGGTGGCAGTGCGATCGCACGGTCGCCCATGATCTCGACCGACGTTCCCCCAGCGCCAAAAGTAATGACCGGACCGAACACGGGATCGGTGGTGACACCGATCATGAGTTCGCGACCGTTTGCTTTGACAATCATGGGTTCGATTGAGATGCCTTCAACTCTGGCGTTCGGCCGGTTGAGTTGGACGCTGTCGATGATGTGCTGGTATGCGGCCCGTACTTCATGCGCATTGCGCAGATTGAGCATGACACCGCCCGCATCGCTTTTATGCGTGATGTCCGGCGAATTAATCTTCATCGCCACCGGGAAGCCCAATTGCTGGGCAATCAGCAGCGCCTCGTTGGGTGAATGGGCAACCATGGTGCGTGCCACAGGAATGTTGAAAGCCGCAAGCAGGGCTTTCGATTCCATCTCCGACAGGACTTTGCGATGTTCCTGCATGGCACTTTCAATGATTAAGCGCGCGCTTTCCACATCCGGTTCATCATGGTGCGCGGACGGCCCGGGCATTTGCATCAGCAGTTTCTGGTTACGGTAATAAGCGGACAGATGGGAAAAAACTTCCACCGCCGGTTCCGGTGTGCGGAAGTGTGGGCGATGTGCCTTGGCGAAAGCCGTACGCGCTTCTGCTACTTGGGTTTCCCCCATCCAGCAAGTCAGCAGCGGTTTG
>CAZSIO010000007.1:0-17188 GCA_964606865.1 uncultured Sideroxydans sp. | reverse complement strand
ACGATTGCGCTCGGCTTGGAGCGCGTGGCGCAAGTCAAACAGCGGCTGAATCTCCGGCCGGATTTTCCCATCATCATCGTCGGTGGCACCAACGGCAAGGGCTCGGTGTGCGCGCTGCTGGAAGCTATCCTGCATGCCGCCGGATACAAGGTTGGCTGCTATACCTCGCCGCATCTGCTGGACTACAACGAGCGGGTACGGATTGGCAAACGACAAGCTACCGATGCCGAATTGTGCGCCTCGTTTGAAAGGATTGAGCAGGCGCGCGTAGGTCGGGCTTCAGCCCGACTGGATGATGTCGGGCTGAAGCCCGACCTACAGCTGACCTATTTCGAATTCGGCACGCTCGCCGCGATGCAGTGTTTCATTGCGCACCAGGTCGATGTTGCGATCCTCGAAGTGGGACTCGGCGGTCGGCTGGATGCGGTGAACGTGTTCGATGCGGATGTTGCGGTGGTGACCAGCGTGGATATCGATCATGTCGATTATCTTGGCGAGACGCGCGAGCAGATCGCCTACGAGAAGGCGGGCATCTTCCGCCGGGGTCGCGTGGCGATCTGCGCGGATAGCGATGTGCCGCAGGCGATCAGCCAGCATGCACGGGAGATCGGCGCGGAATTGTGGGGCATCGGCAGGGAGTTCGGGTTCAGGCTGCATCAGGGGCAGTGGGATTTCTTTGGCCAATCCGGCGAGCGGCACGCCCTGCCGCTACCCGCCTTGCGCGGTGCGTTTCAATTGCACAATGCCAGCGCGGCATTGGCCGCGCTGGATGCGCTGAAAGATCAATTGCCGGTGAATATGGCGGCGGTGCGGCGCGGTCTGGCCGAGGTCGAGTTGACCGGGCGTTTCCAGTTCGTGCCGGGCCGCCCGCAGTTGATCCTTGATGTGGCGCACAACCCGCACGCGGCACGGTCGCTGGCGCAGAACCTGGCCAATCTGCCGCCGGCCAAAACCTTTGCGGTGTTCGCCATGCTCAAAGATAAGGATATGGCCGGAGTGGTTGCCGCGCTCGATGCGCAGATCGATGTGTGGCTGGTCGCGGGAATCGATGCCCCGCGCGGCGCGACGGCGGCGGAGATGGCGCAAGTGCTGGAAAGACAGGGGGTCCGGGGCGAGGTTGTGGCCTGTCCATCGATTGCGCAGGCACTGCACGAGGCGAGCAATCGCGCGGGCGAAAATGGCGACTGCGACACGTTACTGCAAAGCAGCCGTTTGCGGGACAACGCAGTTGCGGTGGAGGCTCATGCGCGCAGCGCGTTAGGCCGGAACCAACAGTCGCCTGACGCTCTCTCCCGCACCGGACGCTTACGCGCACCGTGTCGAGAGTGTAGAATTGCGGCCTTCGGTTCATTCTATACGGTGGCGGAAGTGATGCGTGTGCGCGGTTTGCGCAGCGCCTGATCTTCCCGATTCTTGCGATGGCAAAACAGATCAGGACGGACGATGAATTCACCTTGCAACGCCAGGCACGACGCCGGCTGATCGGCGCCATCGCCCTGATGCTGGCGGTGGTGATCTTTCTGCCGATGATATTTGATGCCGATCCCGCTGCAACCGTGACGCGCGACATCGAGTTGCGTATCCCGGAAAAAGTGGCTGCGGCAGCGGTACCGGTGTTGGCGGAAAACAGGCAGCAGGAAGCCGGGGCAACGGCAACCCATGCGGCCCCGGCAACAACTGAAAACACGATTGCGCCAGTCACTGCGCCACCCGTTCCGGCGCCGATTGTGGCCGCGCCGGTAGCGGTCACGAAGCCGGCGGAGAAATCTGTCTCGAAGCCGGTGGTTGCCGTACCCGCCAGGCCGGCGAGCAAGCCCTCAGGCTGGGTGGTTCAGGTCGGCGCGTATTCCAAAGCGGAGGCGGCCAAACAGATGGTGGTCAACCTGAAACAGCGCGGTTACCCGGTCTATACCGAGCAGGCCGGCGCCGTGGTGCGGGTGCGGGTGGGTGGCTATCCGAGCAGGGAAGCGGCGGACAAGGTGCGCGCCAAGCTGGAAGCGATCGGACTGCATCCGAACGTGCTGAATCCGGATTAAGCGCCCATGACGATATTTGATATCGCGGTTCTGGTCATCGTTGCGCTGTCGGCCTTGCTCGGCTGGTGGCGCGGGTTCATGTATGAGCTGTTTTCGCTGCTCGGCTGGGTGGCCGCCTATGTCGTGGCGCGCATGTTTTCCGCGCAGTTGATCCCTTATATCCCCCAGGCACTCGGCGCAGAAAGCCTGCGTGCGGCCGCAGCTTTTGCCGCCGTGTTCATCGTGGTGCTGATCGTCGGCGCAATCGTTGCATGGTTGCTGGCAAGACTGGCCAAGTTTGCCGGACTGGCCGGAATGGATGGCAAGTTCGGCGCGATGTTCGGTGTGGTGCGCGGTGTTCTGCTGGTGCTGGCGCTGGTGTGGCTGGCGGGCTTGACCAGCGTGCCGCAGAAGGCGTGGTGGAAAAATGCCTGGACCAGCAAACCGTTGCAGCAGGCGGCACTGTATGCCAAGGACTATGTGCCGGACAATGTGGTGCCGAAATAAGCCGATCAACTTCAGAAAAAAGCGGGAACGACCATGTGCGGGATTCTAGGGGTGGTGGCAAAGACACCGGTGAACCAGTTGCTGTATGACGGGTTGCAGGTGTTGCAGCATCGCGGGCAGGATGCGGCGGGCATCGCCACGCTGGAGGGCAGAACTTTCCATTTGCACAAAGGCAACGGGCTGGTGCGCGATGTGTTTCGCACCCGCAACATGCGCGCGCTGCAGGGCAACGCCGGCATCGCCCATGTGCGCTATCCGACTGCAGGCTCGGCGGTGGATCACAACGAGGCGCAGCCGTTCTACGTCAACTCGCCGTTCGGCATCGTGCTCGGGCACAACGGCAACCTCACCAACACGGATGAACTGCGCCGCGCCATGTACCAGCAGGATCTGCGCCACATCAACACCGGCTCCGATTCCGAAGTGCTGCTGAACGTGCTGGCGCACGAGTTGCAGGAAAAAGCCACCGGTTTCAAGCTTGACCCGCAGAAGATATTTGCCGCCGTATCCGGCGTGCATCGCCGTTGCCAGGGCGCTTACGCGGTAGTGGCGATGATCGCGGGCTACGGTCTGCTCGCCTTCCGCGATCCGCATGGCATCCGACCGCTGGTGGTCGGCAGCAATCGGACGGAGGAGGGGATCGAGTATCTGGTCGCCTCCGAATCGGTGGCGCTGGATACGTTGGGCTTCAAATTCCTGCGCGACATCGCGCCGGGCGAGGCGGTGTTCATCGATCTCGATGGCAACTTCCACAGCCAGCAATGCGCGGAACATCCCCGGCTCAATCCCTGCATTTTTGAATACGTCTATTTCGCCCGCCCCGATTCGGTCATGGACGGCATTTCGGTTTATGCCACGCGCCTGTTCATGGGCGAGTTTCTGGCGGAAAAGATTCGCCGCGAGTGGCCGGATCACGACATCGACGTGGTGATCCCGATTCCGGATTCCAGCCGCCCCAGCGCATTGCAGTTGGCCAATCATCTGGGTATCCCGTTCCGCGAAGGATTCGTCAAGAACCGCTATATCGGCCGCACCTTCATCATGCCGGGACAGACCATGCGCAAGAAATCCGTGCGCCAGAAACTGAACGCCATCGGCATCGAATTCAAGGGCAAGAACGTGCTGCTGGTGGACGACTCCATCGTGCGCGGCACGACCAGCCGCGAGATCGTGCAGATGGCGCGCGACGCGGGCGCGCGCAAGGTGTTCTTCGCCTCCGCCGCGCCGCCGGTGAAATTCCCCAACGTCTATGGCATCGACATGCCGACACGTCAGGAGTTGATCGCGACCGGCCGCAGCGATGAGCAGATCGGGCAGGAGATCGGTGCCGACCGCCTGATCTATCAGGATCTGGCCGATCTCAAAGCGGCAGTCAGCAAAGCCAATCCGGCACTGACCGTATTCGATGCCTCGTGTTTCGACGGCTGTTACATCACCGGCGACATTACGCCGGATTATCTGGATCGCGTCGAGGCGGCGCGCGGCGGCGAAAGCAAGGGAGCGGAACCGGATGAAGATCAAATGGAACTGGATCTGGTGATGAGTGAAACCTCCATGTAGGTTGACGGTTTGCGGCGGGAGATGCTACTTTCTGCCGGCGCCGATTTGAGGAACAGCTTGCGGGCGCATTACAAATACAGCTAAAGCGGGGGAAACCCGGTTTGGCGCTAAGCTTTCCGGGTTTTTTGTTTTGAGGAGCAATCATGTCGGATAAAAATTCTTATCAGCCGGAGACCTTGGCCGTGCGCGCGGGGAGCGAGCACAGCCAGTTCCACGAGCACAGCGAAGCGCTGTTCCTGACTTCAAGTTTCACTTTTGACAGCGCGCAACAGGCGGCGAAGCGCTTCATCGGCGAGGAGCCGGGCAACATCTATTCGCGCTTCACCAATCCCACCGTCACCATGTTCGAGCAGCGCCTGGCCGCACTGGAGGGGGCGGAGCAATGCGTGGCGACGGCGAGCGGCATGGCCGCGATTCTTTCGACCTGCATGGGGTTGTTGCAGGCGGGTGACCATGTGGTCGCGTCGCAAAGCATCTTCGGCTCGACGGTGAACATGTTTAACAATGTGTTCAAAAAATTCGGCGTGGAGACGACCTTCGTTTCCGCCACCGATCCCGCGCAATGGCAAGCGGCGGCGCGCCCGAACACCAAACTGTTTTTTCTGGAGACACCGTCCAATCCGCTCACCGAGATTTCCGACATTGCGGCGATTGCCGCCATCGCGAAGCAATGCGGCGCGCTGCTGGCGGTGGACAATTGTTTCTGCACGCCGATCCTGCAACGTCCGCTGGAATTCGGCGCGGACATCATCATCCATTCCGCCACCAAGTACATCGACGGGCAGGGGCGCGTGCTGGGCGGTGCGGTGCTGGGCAGCAAAAAACTGATGGAGCCGGTATATGGTTTCCTGCGCACCACCGGGCCGACCATGAGCGCGTTCAATGCGTGGGTGTTCCTGAAAGGCCTGGAAACGCTGAAGTTGCGCATGGATGCGCACAGCGCCAACGCCTTGCAACTGGCGCAATGGTTGGAGAAACAGCCCAACGTGGCGCGCGTGTTTTATCCCGGTCTGCCGTCGCATCCGCAGCATGCGCTGGCGCTGAAGCAGCAAAAGACCGGCGGCGGCATCGTGGCGTTCGAGGTGAAGGGCGGCAGGGACGCTGCCTGGCGCGTGATCGACAACACGAAGATGCTGTCCATCACGGCGAATCTGGGCGACACCAAGACCACCATCACCCATCCGGCGACCACCACCCATGCGCGTATCTCGCCGGAAGCACGCGCGGCGGCGGGCATCACGGACGGTCTGATCCGTATCGCGGTCGGGCTGGAAGCGGTGGTGGATATCCAGAACGACTTGGCGCGGGGGTTGTGAGGTCGTGATGGAAAGGCAAATTATTCACGCGGAGGCGCGGAGGTCGTGGAGTAATCCGCTGTTGGCGGGTGCGGTTTTTCTCCGGATATCCGCGCCTCCGCGTGAAATTTTTTGTTTCCGGTTTGATTTTTCGTGATGGATGTCTTGGCTGCACAGGTTGGCGGCGCGCTCAAGGCGCATGGGCTGATGCTGGCGACGGCGGAATCGTGCACCGGCGGCGGGGTGGCGCAGGCGGTTACCACGATTGCCGGCAGTTCGGCCTGGTTCGAGCGCGGATTCGTGACCTATTCCAATCAGTCGAAACAGCAAATGTTGGGCGTGGCGGAAGCGACGTTGATCGGCCATGGTGCAGTGTCGGAAGCGACCGTGCGCGCGATGGCGGCCGGCGCGCTGGATAACAGTGCAGCGCAGGTGGCCGTGGCGGTGAGTGGCATCGCCGGGCCGGACGGCGGCACACCGGACAAGCCGGTGGGCACGGTCTGGTTCGCCTGGGGAATCAAGCACGGCGCGACGTTTGCGCATTGGCATCGCTTGCCCGGCAACCGCGCCGAAGTGCGCGCGCAGGCGGTGCGGATTGCGCTGCAGGGGGTGTTGGCGCTCTTGCAGCAGACAACCGCCAGCGCCTAACGGGCACCTCTAATAATCCAAATTTCGTCGCAATACAGCGTTGCTCTCAAAAAATTACTCCTTACATATCATGCATATGCTGCGTCGCAATTTTTTGCTCGCGCCTTGTCTTGCTTAAAACTTTGAATTGTTAGAGGCACCCTGAAATCATTCAAGAACGAACGTTCTGTACAACTCCAAATTGCTGTGCCACAATCTGCCACCATTTTTTGAAAGGGATCACCATGGATGACAACAAAAGCAAGGCGCTCGCGGCGGCATTGAGCCAGATTGAAAAACAGTTCGGCAAAGGCTCGATCATGCGCCTGGCTGAAGGTGCGGTAATCAAGGATATCGAGGTGGTATCCACCGGTTCGCTGGGTCTGGATATCGCGTTGGGCGTTGGCGGCTTGCCGCGCGGTCGCGTGATCGAGATCTACGGTCCGGAGTCCTCCGGCAAAACCACGCTGACCCTGCAAGTCATCGCCGAGATGCAAAAGCTGGGCGGCACGGCGGCCTTCATCGATGCGGAGCATGCGCTTGATCCGCAGTACGCGCAAAAGCTGGGGGTGAAGGTGGAAGAGCTGTTGATCTCGCAGCCGGACAATGGCGAGCAGGCGCTGGAGATCGTCGATATGCTGGTGCGCTCAGGCTCGGTGGATATCGTCGTGATCGACTCCGTTGCCGCACTGACACCGAAGGCGGAAATCGAAGGCGAGATGGGCGATGCGCAGATGGGTTTGCATGCGCGCCTGATGTCGCAAGCCCTGCGCAAACTGACCGCCAATATCAATCGCTCCAAGACCATGGTCATCTTCATCAACCAGATCCGCATGAAGATCGGCGTCATGTTCGGCAACCCGGAAACCACCACCGGCGGCAATGCACTCAAGTTTTATGCTTCCGTGCGCCTCGACATTCGCCGCACCGGCGCGATCAAAAAAGGCGACGAGGTCATCGGCAACGAGACGCGCGTCAAAGTGGTGAAGAACAAGGTCGCGCCGCCGTTCAAGGAGGCCCACTTTGACATTCTGTATGGAGAAGGCATCTCGCGCGAAGGCGAGATCGTCGAGCTGGGCGTGCAGAACAAGATTGTCGAGAAATCGGGTGCCTGGTATGCCTACAACGGCGAGAAAATCGGCCAGGGCAAAGATAACGCCCGCGAATTCCTGAGGAGCAATCCGGCGCTTGCGGTCGAGATCGAAAACAAGGTGCGTGCGGCGCTGGGCGTCGCGCCTGTGGGTGCCGGTGAAGTCGCAGCGGAAGCCTGAATTAAGCTTGCGCGTTCGCGCCATGCGCTACCTGGCGCGGCGCGAGCATAGCCGGGCCGAATTGCACAGCAAGCTGTTGCCGCACGTGCAGGAAGGCGAAGACCTGGATGCCGTGCTGGACGAACTGGAAAAACGTGACTGGCTGTCCGATGCGCGTGCCAGCGCGCAATGGGTGCATGCCAAGCGCAGTCGTTTTGGTATCCAGCGCATCACGCATGAATTGCGCCAACGCGGCATTGCAGAAGCGTTGATCGGCGCCGCCTTGCCCGCATTGAAAGAATCCGAACTGGATGCGGCGCGCGAGGTGTGGCAAAGGAAGTACGGTGTTGCACCGCAAGACGCAAAAGAAAAAACCAGGCAGATGCGCTTCCTGCAATCGCGGGGATTTTCCATCGAAGTGATCCTTAAAGTACTGAAATCCGCCGGTGTCAGGCCGGCGGACGAGGACTGATACGCCATGCCCTAACCGCCGGTCAAATGGTATGATTCGCGCCGTGAAGCCGCCCGCCGGGCGGCGTGTTTATTGAACAATCGCGTTGATCGGTGACCAGATGAAAAGCAGTGAGATCCGCCAGAAGTTTCTGGATTTTTTCGCCTCCAAAGGGCATACCGTTGTACCGAGCAGTTCGCTGGTGCCGCACGAAGATCCGACGCTGCTGTTCACCAACGCGGGCATGAACCAGTTCAAGGATGTGTTCCTCGGTTTCGACAAGCGCCCCTATACCCGTGCCGCCTCTTCGCAAAAATGCGTGCGCGCCGGCGGCAAGCACAACGACCTGGAGAACGTCGGCTATACCGCGCGCCACCACACCTTTTTTGAAATGCTGGGCAACTTCAGTTTCGGCGATTACTTCAAGCGTGACGCCATCAACTACGCATGGGAGCTGCTGACCGTCGTATTCAAACTGCCTAAAGACAAGCTCTACGTTACCGTGTATGCCGAGGACGACGAGGCATACAACATCTGGACCAAAGAGGTCGGTCTGGCAGCGGATCGCGTGATCCGCATCGGCGACAATAAGGGTTCGCGCTATGCGTCGGACAACTTCTGGATGATGGGCGACACCGGCCCCTGCGGCCCCTGTACCGAAATCTTCTACGACCACGGCGCACACATCCCCGGCGGCCTGCCCGGCACCCCCGAAGAAGACGGCGACCGCTACATCGAAATCTGGAACAACGTGTTCATGCAGTACAACCGCGACGAGGCCGGCGTGATGCACCCGCTACCCAAGCCCTCGGTCGATACCGGCATGGGGCTGGAGCGCATCTCGGCGGTGCTGCAGGGCGTGCATGCCAACTACGAGATCGACCTGTTTCAGGCGCTGATCAAAGCCGCCGCGCGCGAGACGCATTGCGCCGATCTGGATTCGCCTTCGCTCAAAGTATTGGCCGACCACATCCGCGCCTGCTCGTTCCTCATCGCCGACGGTGTGATCCCCGGCAACGAAGGCCGCGGCTACGTGCTGCGCCGCATCATCCGCCGCGCCATTCGCCACGGCTACAAGCTGGGCACGCGTGATGCATTCTTCTACAGGATGGTGCCCGATCTGGTGGAACAGATGGGCAGTGCCTACCCGGAACTGGTCGCCGAACAAGTGCGCGTCAAGGGCATACTCAAACTGGAGGAAGAGCGTTTCTTTGCAACTTTATCAAGTGGCATGGAAATTCTGGAGTTGGCTCTGAATTTTGCACAAGTAAAACTACTTGAGCCAAACTTGAAGCTTGAGGGGCTGGTAACCAGATCAAGTAACCTAAAGTTCTACTCTTTCCTTGATAAGAATAATGTTTCGCAAAAAGCAGTAGTGCTGCTTGACCATGCTCCAGCAGAAGAAGAGATTGAACATTTTGCGAAAGCTATTGATGAATATAAGGCTGTAGAAGTCTTGGAAAGGAATTGGAGTGGGTTAGTGCTGCCAGGGCATGTCGCATTTAAATTGCATGACACCTTCGGTTTTCCGCTCGACCTTACTGCTGATGTGTGCCGTGAGCATGGTGTGAAAGTAGATGAGGTGGGATTTAATGTAGCGATGGCGCGGCAGAAGGAGCAGGCGCGCGCGGCAGGCAAATTCAAGATGGCGGCAAATCTGGAATACGCTGGAAAAACCACCACTTTCCACGGTTACGACACGCTGGAGCACAAGGGCAATATCCTTGCGCTGTACAAGGACGGCACAGCGGTCAACGAACTGCATGAAGGCGACAGCGGCGTGGTGGTGCTGGATGACACCCCGTTCTACGCCGAGTCCGGCGGACAGGTCGGCGACAGGGGCGAGCTGCGCAGCTCGCACGGCATCTTCGACGTGGAAGACACGCAGAAAATTCAGGCGACGGTGTTCGGTCATCACGGTGTGGTTAAGACGGGCAAACTGGCTGTGGGTAACGGTGTTGTCGCGAAAGTGGATGTTGCTGCGCGCAGTCGCACCATGCGCAATCACTCGGCAACGCACTTGATGCACAAAGCCTTGCGCGAAACGCTGGGCGAGCATGTGCACCAAAAAGGTTCGCAGGTGGATGCCGACAAGACGCGTTTCGACTTTGTGCACACGCAGCCGATGACGGATGCCGAGATACGCAAGGTGGAAGGTATCGTCAACGCGGAGATTCTGGCGAATGCCGACTGTCAGTCGCGCGTGATGGATATCGAGTCCGCGCAAAAGACCGGCGCGATGATGCTGTTCGGCGAAAAATATGGCGATGAAGTGCGGGTGATCGACATCGGCTCGTCGCGCGAACTGTGCGGCGGTACGCACGTGAGGCGCACGGGTGACATCGGCCTGTTCAAGATCGTCGCCGAGAGCGGGGTGGCTGCCGGCATCCGGCGTGTGGAAGCGGTCACCGGCGAAGGCGCACTGGCGCTGGTGCAACAGCAGGAACAGCAGTTGCAGCAAGTCGCCGATGCAGTGAAGGTTCAGCCGCAAGAGGCGGCGGCACGCGTCACGCAGATTCTCGACAACGTGAAGGCGCTGGAAAAAGAACTCGCGGCCTTGAAGTCCCGGCTTGCTTCCGCACAGGGCGATGAGCTTGTCGCGCAGGCACAAGACTGTAATGGCGTAAAGGTGCTGGCCACCAGGTTGGACGATGCAGACGTGGCGTCTCTGCGCGAGACCCTGGACAAGCTGCGCGACAAACTCAAGACTGCCGTGATTGTGCTGGCCGCCGTGAGCGAGGGCAAAGTGAGCCTGATCGCGGGGGTGACGCCTGATGTCACCAGCAAAGTCAAGGCGGGCGAACTGGTCAACTTTGTGGCGCAACAGGTTGGTGGCAAAGGTGGCGGTCGCCCGGACATGGCGCAGGCGGGCGGTACTCAGCCGGAGCATCTGGTAAATGCGCTAGCATCTGTTCCTGGTTGGGTGAAGGCTAAATTGTAGTTTGGTGAGTCAGGGCGTGCATGTCGCGCCCGCACCAGAGCAGCTACGCCGCCACCGTGGCGCGACCGCTACCCATCCATGGCGCAAGCGGGCGGTACGCAACCGGAACACTTGGCGGCAGCGCTGGCCTTCGTTGAAAGTTGGGTAAAAGGCAAACTGTGAAAGAAACAACCCGGAATTCACCTTCTATTTCGGTGATGGGCTGGGGCGTAGCAGGATAAAGTAGCGCTCGACCATGCATCGAATCAGCCGGGGGATAGCTTAAAAGTGGTGGCTGGAATCTTTTGCTAAAGGAAAGAAGCGATGCTGAAGCAGTCCGGCGATACGATCTTGCTGGTAGAGGACGAAGAGCCTGCGATCCTGTTGGTGCAGCAGGCGGTGGCCGGTTGCCCGGGGAATCTGTATCTGGCGGTGGTGCCGGACAGTGTCTCGGCGCTCGATTGGCTGTCCGTGGAAACGGCGCAGGGGCATCCGCTGCCGCGCTTGATCCTGATCGATTTGAAATTGCCCAAGCTGATCGGTTTGGCCGTATTGCGCACACTGCGCATGGATCAACGCTTGCAACATGTTCCTGTCATCGTTTATTCGCAAAGCCATGAACCTTCGGATGTGGTGCTGGCCTACCAGATTGGCGTGAACAGTTTTGTCAAAAAACCGCAGACATTGGCCGATTTCAACCAGTTGATGCAGGAGTTGCTGGCATTGGGCTGGTTGAGCGAGTCGGGTCGCGGCAAGACTTTGTCCCAAAGCGTCAGCACATGATGGTGTTGCGCGCACTGTTCGTTACCACGCCCAAGGCTGATGCCGAGCTGGTGATGGATGCGCTACGCCAACAAGGTCATCACCTCGAGGCGCGCCACGCCAACAATCAGCAAGCATTTGAGAAGTGCCTGCGCGAGTCAATTCAGGTGATATTTATCTCGCCTGCCGCGCCGCTCCCCGTCGAACACCTCATCGCTACCCTGCGCGCAAAAGAGCTGGACATTCCGTGCATTGTTCTACTGCGGGATACCGCACAAATGACGTTGACCGAGGCGGTGCGCATGGGCGCCCAGGATTGCGTGCCGTTGCTCGACAGCCAGCGCCTGGTCCCCACGGTCGAACGTGAAATCGTGGCGGCCGCCTTGCGCTATAACATGCGCGAACAGATCGTCACCGATCATCTGTTGCAGGAAATCGACCAGTATATTTTGCGCAAATATGATCTGCAGCACGTGGTCAAACGGATCTGCCAGCGCATGGTCGAACTGTTCGGTTTCAATTTGGTCTGGCTGGGGACGAAAGTCGCGGACGGCACGGTTGAAATCGTTGAGGCCGCCGGTCAGACGGAATACCTGTCCGGAATTCAGGTGCGCTGGGATGATACGCCGCAGGGCAGAGGGCCGGCAGGGGTGGCGATACGCGAGAACCATCCGGTCGTATTGAGCGCAGATTCGGCGCAGTTCGCTCCGTGGCGCAAGCGCGCGGAGCAGCACGGACTGCGCCGCATCCTGGCTTTGCCGCTCAAAATGGATGCCGAAGTCATTGGTGTCCTGCTGATGTATGCCGCGCAGGAAGACGCGTTCGATAGTTTTACGGTCAACCGTCTCTCTGCATTTGCCGCGCGCGTTACCGTGGCGATATTGCAGACGCAGGAACAACAGGAATTGCGCCTGATGGATGTCGCCATGCGCAATGCGGCGAATGCGATGTTCATCACCGATTGCCAAGGGCGGGTGCAATGGATGAATGAGGCGCTGATGCGCATCAGTGGCTATTCGCGCGAGGAAATACTGGGGCATACGCCGCACGTTTTTTCTTCCGGCCAGCACGATGTTTCTTTTTGGCAGGAAATGTGGTCGCGCATTGTGCGCGGCCAGGACTGGCGCGGAGATATCGTCAATCGCAATAAATCGGGCGAGGTGTACACGGTCACTCAAAGTATCTCGCCGCTGTTCGACGAAAAGGGCGAGTTGACCAATTTTCTGGCGGTGCAGCAGGATATTTCAGAGAAGCGACGGCTGGAAGAAGAAATCCACTATCTCGCCTATCACGATGTGTTGACCGATCTGCCGAATCGCACGCTGTTCCAGGATCGGGTGCAGCAGGAGATTCTCCATGCCAAACGCGGCAAGGGCGAGTTCGCCGTGCTGTTCATCGATCTCGACGGTTTCAAGACGGTGAACGATACGCGCGGTCATGCGGCGGGCGACAAGTTGCTGCAGATCGTCGCGCAGCGCCTGCGCAGTTGTGTGCGCGAGGGCGATACGGTGGCCCGTCTCGGGGGGGATGAATTCACCATTCTGCTGCGCGGGGTGGGACATGGTGAAGGCCTGCGTCGCGTGTTGCGCAAGATCATCAAAGCCGTGGCCCAACCCTGTGAACTGGGCGAATTTGCGGAAAAGGTGACTGCCAGCATCGGTATCAGCCTTTATCCGCAAGACGCCAGCGGTGTGGAAAAACTGTTGATCCACGCCGATGAAGCGATGTATCAGGCGAAACAGGGTGGCAAGAACTGCTGGAGAATCTACGGGCAGAAGGACGTCATGCCGGATTGAGTCGCGCCGGCAATCAGCGATCCCCGCGCAGCGGGAGGTGCCGCGCCACCTCTGTGGGTGTCAGCTTGAGCATGCAGTCGAAGTGGCCGAGCGGGCATTCGCGTTTGAAGCAGGGACTACAGGGCAAGTCCAGTCTCAATACCTGCGCCCGATCCGACAGGGGCGGAGTGAATTGCGGGCTGCTGGAACCGAAGATCGCCAGCAACGGGCGATCCAGCGCGGCGGCGATGTGCATCAATCCCGAATCGTTGCTGACCACCAGATCAGCGCAGGCCATGAGTGCGATGGCCTCGGCCAGGTCGGTGTTGCCGCACAGATTGATCACTTGGCGGTTGCCGAGCGCGACGATCTTGTCGGCCACTTCCTTGTCCTTGGGCGATCCGATCAGCCAGACGGCATAGCCCCGGGCCTGCAGATGCTGGGCCAGCTCGGCGTAATAGTGCGGCGGCCAGCGTTTGGCCGGGCCGTATTCCGCGCCCGGACAAAAGATGGCGACCGGTTTATCCAGCGTCAGGCCGAATTTTTCCAGTACCGCAGTGCGCTGTTCCGCTTGAACCCGCAACTGCGGAGCCGGCAGCGGACGTTCAAGCTCTGCGCCGTTCGCTGCCGCCAGTGCAGCGAATCTTTCCACCATCAGCGGCAGCTTGTTTTTATTCAGGCGGCGCGCGTCGTTGAGCAGGCCGAAACGCCATTCACCGATGAAGCCGGTGCGCAGGGGAATGTTCGCGAAGTAAGGTGGCAGCGCCGATTTCCACGAGTTGGGCAGCACGATGGCCTGATCGTAGCGGGCCTCGCGCAACTGCATGCCCAGCTTGCGCCGCATGGAAAAAGAGGAAGCGCCATGGCCGAAAGGGTTGAGGATGACCGCATGCACCTCCGGCATCTGGCGCAGCAACTTCTCGGTCCAGGGTGGTGCAAAAATATCGAGCTGCACGCCGGGATGGTGCTGCAGCAGGCGCTGCAGCATGGGCTGCATCAGCACACAATCTCCCACCCAACTTGGCGCGACGACCAGGATCTTTTCCATTGTGGTGCCCGGTAAGCGGGCTACAGCCGGATAGGTTTCAATCGCCTGTTCAATGCTGTCCGTGCGGCAGCTCGCCTTTGAATTTATAGACCGTGCCGCAATAAGGGCAGGTCGCTTCGCCCAGCTTCTCAACCGGGATGGCGACGCGCGGATGGGCGCTCCACAAACTGACTGCCGGGGTGGGGCAGAACAATGGCAGGGCTGCTGCAGTCACTTCGACGTAGCGTTGGGCGAGGGTATTGTCGGTCATGGTTTCCTCCTGAACTTCTTGTTATACGTGCGCCAGCCAGCTGGCGTATTTTGGATTTTTGCCGGCCACGATGTCAAAGAACGCCGCTTGCAATTTGGCCGTGACCGGGCCGCGGCTGCCGCTGCCGATGACGCGCGTGTCCAGTTCACGGATCGGCGTCACTTCCGCCGCGGTGCCGGTGAAGAAGGCTTCCTCGGCGCAATACACTTCGTCGCGCGTGATGCGTTTCTCGATCAGCTCGATTCCCATGTCTTTGGCCAGAGTGAGGATCGAGTCGCGCGTGATGCCTTCCAGGCACGAGGTCAGGTCAGGCGTATAGAGTTTGCCTTTCTTGACGATGAAGATGTTCTCGCCCGCGCCTTCCGCCACATAGCCGTCCACATCCAGCAGCATCGCCTCATCATAGCCGTCCTGGGCCACTTCCTGATGGGCGAGGATGGAATTGGTGTAAGTGCCGACCGATTTGGAGCGGCACATGTTGATGTTCACGTGATGGCGGGTGAAGCTGGACGTCTTGACGCGGATGCCTTTGGCCATGCCTTCCTCGCCCAGATACGCGCCCCACGGCCAGGCTGCAATGGCGACATGCACGCTGATGTTGGTGGCGGCAATGCCCATCGCCTCGGACCCGTAGAACACGATGGGTCGGATGTAGCAGGATTCCAGCTGATTGGCGCGCACCACTTCCTTTTGCGCCTCCATCAGCGTCTGTTTGTCGAACGGCATCTTCATCTTGAAAATATAGGCCGAATTGAACAGGCGATCGGTATGCTCCTGCAGACGAAATATCGCGGTGCCTTGCGTTGTCTTGTATGCCCGCACGCCTTCGAACACGCCCATGCCGTAGTGCAGGGTGTGGGTCAGGACGTGGGTGGTCGCCTCGCGCCAGGGGACGAGTTTGCCGTCGTGCCAGATAAAGCCGTCGCGGTCAGACATGGACATGGTGTGTTTCCTTGGATTTTAAGCATCGTTGCAGGGGTTGCGATTCTAGCCGTTTCCGCGCCGATATTGAAGCTGCCCGTTCAACTGATTTATGCTGGTCGCAACGGGTCTATATATCTTGCGGCATATTCCCTTTAGGCACGCTTCGTGTAATCATTCTCCCAAGTGCTAGAGGGAGGTCGTGTGGCGCAACATATCAGCTCGCAGGAAATCAAGCCGGGTGTATTGGATTCGCAGGAAGACAAGCTGCGCAAAAGCCTGCTCATCTTCGCTGCCGCCTTCATGACGTTTGCCGTCATGCTGTGGCTGGCGATCTACTGGGCGATGGGGGTGCAATTCTCCAGCAATGTGCCGCTCGGCTATCAATTGATTTCGGTCGGTTCGCTGCTGTATTACATGAAGACCCGCAATTTCGGGGTCTTCCGCTTCCAGCTTTCCCTGTTTCTGTTCGCTCCCTTCATCATGCAGTGGAGCATGGGCAGCTCGGTAACCTCGAGCGGCGTAACACTCTGGGCTTTGCTGGCACCGATCGGTGCGCTGGTGGCGGCCAGCTGGCGCGAATCAATTCCCTGGTTCTTTGCGTATATGGTGCTGACGATGTTGTCGGGATTCTTTGACTACATGCTGGGCAGCGGCGGAACAGGCGGCATTCCCATGAACACTATCGGTTTGTTCTTCGCCCTTAATTTTGCCGCGATGTCCTCGATCCTGTATTTCCTGGTGCGTCATTTCGTCATCGAGACGGAGAAAATCAAGGAACAACTTGACCGGCAGCATGCGCTGCTGGCGGAAGAGCAGAAGAAATCGGAGCGCGTGTTGTTCAACGTGCTGCCGTCGAATATCGCCGAGCGCCTGAAGAGCAAAGAGGGGTTGATCGCGGACGGTTATGCGGATGTGACGGTGATGTTCGCCGATCTGGTCAACTTCACCCAGTTGACCGAGCAGATGTCGCCGGAGCAGATGGTGAGCCTGCTGAATGAACTGTTCTCCGAATTCGACGAACTGAGCGAGAAGTTTGGTCTGGAAAAGATCAAGACCATCGGCGATGCCTATATGGTGGTGGGCGGGTTGACGCGCGAGCGGCAGGACTATGCGCAAGATATCGTGAACATGGCGCTGGAAATGATTGATTTTGTGGCCAGGCACCCGCTCTCTGCCAAGCTTGATCTGGGTGTGCATTTCGGCATCGCCACGGGCCCGGTGGTGGCCGGGGTGATCGGCACCAAGCGTTTCATCTATGACTTGTGGGGCGACACGGTGAACATCGCCAGTCGTCTGACCGATGATGCCAAGTCAGGGTGCATTTTGACCGACAAGCTGACCTACAATCGCCTGCGCCATGACTTTCTGTTCGAACCGCCTAGCGTACTCAACATCAAGGGCAAGGGCGAGATGGTCTCGTACCGGCTGGTCGGGCGTGTTGACACACTAAACCATTCCGGCAAAGACAATGTCTTTCATCTGCCACCACAAGACGGTGCACCGGCTGTCGCCTGATTTATTCTGCTCCCAGCAATTGCTGCCACAATTCGGACACGGCGGTCGTATCCAGTTGACCAGGCTCCACCCGGCACGGCGATTGGTTGTTGAGCCGCATCCGGTGCTGTAACCGGCGCAACTCCCGATACAGATCACGCAGCGCGCCACTGCTGGTCTGACTGATCAACCCGAGTTCAGCCGCCGTCTGTAACAGCGCCAGGTTGCCGCTGTTCGCCGTCAGTTGCGGATAGCGCGCGGCATGCGCCAGCACCAGGAACTGCACCATGAATTCGATATCGACCATGCC